>NZ_JBSYXP010000009.1:0-208708 GCF_054172105.1 Methylolobus aquaticus | reverse complement strand
AAACCGACCCCGCACCCAGCCGATTTGGTTCGGCGGGAAAGGTAAGGGGAATTTCAGAGCGGTTTTTCACCATCCTGCTAGTGAAAAGACGATTTATATTCAGGTATTGGCACTTTCTCGTCAGTTTATCCGGTGACATATTGATGTCAATGGATTGGTCTTTCTCTCGTTTTTCTATGCATATGGTTGATCATCTTCGCACCGATTTTTCCTGGCAGGGCGAGTCGGTCTGCCATGCCATTAGCGATCTATCGTATGCGTTCAACTTGAATTCATGTGTTTCGGCTGGCGCGCTTACTGGGATTATGGGTTAGGGTCCAGGAACGACCGGGCCATCAGCCACACATCAGCTATATGTCGGTGCGATTCAGGTCGGTACCTCCGTAACGACCTGTGTGTCGAATATTGCCCCAGCTAGTCGGGTACGCTCGCGGTGATGCAGAGCAGCTTCAGTGCGACGCATTTTTTTGTGCTGGAGGCTGGTTTGCGCTCCTCCTACGGTTATGAGCGGCCTGTGTTCATCCGTATTGGTTTGTCGGAACAGGTTAAGGGCCGCTTGTGATAGCGATAAAGACATAGGTCTAAGGAGATACGCAATGATACCTATTGACGGAAATAAGCCGGTTCAATTCCAATAACTATCAGGTTAATTCGACATTTGCCGGATAAATGGCAGGAGGGTATCGTTTGCTCAATGCGTTCGGCTCATTTGGGATAGTTTCAGGTATCCAATATTCGTGGGGTGTAGTCCGATCGGCGTACTGCTCATGTCCTACTTCGTGCGTGCTTTTGTCCGAGTCGGTTCGATGGGTCAGCGTTGGTCGGGGGTAATCTTAAGGATGACAGCAATGTTGACTGCAAAGAAATTTGAGAGACGGGCGATTTGCACAGCTCTATTTACCATGGGTGTGGTCGGTGGAGACGCTGCGGCTGGAGCGCTCGTCGACACTGCGGCCGAGATCGGGATAGCCGAGACGACCCCGGCGTATCACATGACCGCTGCCGACTATGATGGAGACGGATGGCCGGACATCCTGGTCAATCGACGCTGGACCCTGCCGTTTCGCCTGTATCGCAACGTCGGCGGGAGTTTCGTCGAGGACACTCGCATCGACTTCGGCATACGCGACCGGCTGGACTGTCAATGGGGCGATCCGAACGTAGATGGACGGCTCGATCTGTACTGCGGCAGAGGGGCGTCTCACGGCACGGCGACGAAGGCGAATCAGCTGTGGATCCAACAACCCGATGGTTCGTTTCAGGACCAAGCGGCAGCCTGGAATGTGACTGATCCGCATGGACGGTCGCGCAGTGTGGTTTGGCTTAACTTCAATGGAGACGGGTTTCCCGATCTATTCGTTGGCAACCACTTTCCCCGCCAGGACGGAATCCCCAGCCCTAATCGTCTGTTCGTCAATCAGGCTGGCAGCCGCTTCAGCGAACTTGTGATTCCCGGATTCACTGAGGAGATCGGCGGCGCTCCAGCTTTTGCGGTGGACATGGACGCAGACGGTTTCGATGACCTATTGGTCTGTGGGGCTTCGACGCTTTACGCATTCAGGAATACGGGCGGCACGGGCTTCGTCGACATGACGACAACGCTGGGTTTGCGGTACTACGCGCGCAGCGCCATCGCCGCTGATGTCAACCAGGATGGTCAACTCGATCTCGTGGTCACGATCCCGCGGGAGGTACGCATCTACCCCGGCCAAGGCCCCTGGAGCTTTGGTGAGCCCCAGCGCTTCACGGGGCAGAATCTCTACGACACGGTAACGGCAGATGTCGATGGCGACGGTGATCTGGATATCTACGTCTCCAGCACGAATCCGTCGGGGTCTGCCAATCCGGCCGATCTTTTGTTGCGTAACGGTGGGAACGGGGTGTTCACGCCGGAGGTGGTGGCCTCTTCGAGCCAGGGCTCGGGTGGGCGCGTCGCCGTCATCGATCACGATCTCGATGGCCGAGCCGGTATCCTGCTCGTGAACAGCCGCGGCGTGGGCGACGGTGGGCCGCTTCAATTTTTTCAGGACCCGCCGCCGGTGCAGCCGTCTACGAATCTGATACCCAATGGCGACTTCGAGACGGGTCAGCTGAGTCCGTGGGTCAGTTGGCGCGGTGCATTGCAGATCGCGCGCGATGAGACTCGTGGTGGCAGTTGGGTCGGGACTGTCCATGTCCGCGGCGGCGGCGGACAGGTCATCCCGGCGAGCGCCAATACCCGCTACACCCTTCGGGTTTCCGGTAGGGTCGACATGCCCCACTGGGCCGCAGCGGGTTATCAGTTCCAGGATGCGTCCGGCAAACCGATAGCGGCTGGCAGAAATCTGACACCGTTCGGGACGTCCTACGCGGAGCACACCGTAAGCTTCGAGACGCCTCCGAATACCACATCAATCTTGGTGCAGATCTGGAATACGGCCGGGGGGGGCGTCTATGCCGATGACTTTTCATTGACTGCACCATAAATCCTTTCTGATGCATGGCGTGCCACGGAATGGGCGCGCCGCGCAGGCAAAGCTCGGGCACTTTCGATCGCGATCACTCCAGTCCTCCTTATTCGTACGTCAGATTGGCGGGAAGCCGCGGCTGCCGTGCCCTGTACGTTGAATTCGAGCCGGCGCCGCAACATTCATACAAGCAGCGGTTCGCTGTCTTCATTCGTACCTTGCGGATTTCGGAAGGCTGAGGTCGAGACGCCCGACATGATCGGGATGACTACTCCTTGCGCTGACCAAGATGGGCCGGAAAGCGTGGAGCTGGCTGGTCGTAGTCTGCATGCCCGACCGGCTCTGGCCTAGCTGCCGGATGCTCCGCCACACTCCGGAGCGGATGCCCTGTTCTTCAGCAGTCTTCGCTGTGGTCAACAGGTCAAGCTTCGCCCTGCCGTCGGGTCGGAACGCTTGGGAACAGTGGCTGCGTGTCTGCCTTGGTCTAGGCTGAGCTGGATCGGTCGCGTTGCCAGCCTTACGTTGAGCTCAAGCGGCGCGGGACGACCCGGGAGGAGGAACCTCGAGTTTTCTGCTGGAGGCGCTATCCGAGCAAGTTCGAGTGGCGCCCGCATCGATTGCCCCGGCGCCACCTCCACTTCATTCGGTCAGCATCCGAAGACCGAGTGCCCGCCTGTGAAGAAAAGACCCGTCGCCGGCGCTGGGGGATATCGGTGCCCCGGGCGATTTGTGATCCGCGCGTCATCTCAGTTGTGCGTCATCGAGGTAAAGCGTCCCGCCCGCATTGATTTCCATCCAGATATTGAACTGCAGCGTCTGCCCGGTTGTGACCGGCACATTGGCCAGAACAGCTTCGGCCCAACTGCCGATCGAACTCATGGGAACGGTGTTCTGATACGTGACCTTACCGGTGGCGGTATCGCGTACTTTGACACCCAGGTGCGCCCACTTGATGCCGTTGAGTCGTTGGTACCAGATGGAGAGGGTATAGGCTGCCGGGGGCAGGGCACCTTGGCTCTGGTATAGCATGGTCTTGGTGGCCACCGGGCGAGTGTAGAGAGCGGCCTTCTGCCCGCTGTGAACGTTGGCGCCGGTGATGGTGCCGTTCCCTATGCCCTGCCAACCGGCGAAATCGTTTTCAAACCCCGGATTCGTGAGCCGGTTGGGAGGCGGGCCATCATGGGTGATGGTCGTTACCCCCGAGCCGTCGGGGCCGAGGACGATGGTGAAGTCGCCGGAAGGCCCCTTCGTGATGGTGCCCGCGCCTCCCGTCAGCCCTGCAGCCGGAGACCAGCGCGCGCCGTCCACCTCGGCGGCTTTCCCGGTGCGGTATACGGTAAAGATCCTGTCCAGCGTCGCCGCGGCAAACCCGATTCCGGGATCCCGTCCGGAGCGGTGCAGGGCCGAAATCATTCCTTCCGATAGCGCTGATGACCAGACGCCGCAATCGTCCAGTGAGCCGCTGAAGCCATTGGCCTTCTGCCCATCGGCTCCGACCGTAATGCCACCCCACGGTAGCGTATCCAGCTTGGTCGCGGAATTGGTCGCAGAGGCGGCGAGTGCAACGCCATCGACATACAACTTGGCTGCCATCATGGTCGCCCCGTGCCCCGGATGTGTGGTCGCGACATGATGCCAGAGGCCATCGCTCAAAGTGGGTAGCGAGGCTGCCGGTTTGACTGTACTGCCATGGGCGACCAGGGAGGGTATCCCGTTGTTCATCTGCAAGGCAAAAGCGCTGGATCCGGATCCCAGCGAGATGAGGGTCTGTTTGCCGGTGGAACTCGTGTTGATCCAGCACGCGAGGCTGCGTGGGTGGTCCGAGATGATCGGATTCAGGTGGACGGGCGCCTTGGCAACGGGAAGTTCGATGTAAGACGGTGATGTGCCGGAGAATCGCCCTGCGTTACCAACGATCCCCACTGTGCTCGTTACGTTCTTGGCGAGTCCGTAATAGTATTCTGATAACTGCCCGTTATTGGGAATGTTGCGTGAGTAGTCCGTTCCGTCCATGTTGTAGTTGAGAACGATTCCGGCGCGGTCTACCGGCTTCAGATTGCCTGTTGCCGTGATCACGTTGTTGCCGTTGTCATCGCCCTTGGTTATGGTCATCGTCCCGGTGGTTTTGAATGTCGTATAGGTTGTATCCGAGTGCTCGCGAAGCTGGATGTCGATCCGGTTATCTGTGACGTCGAAGAGCAAGTGCGAATGGCTATATCCCTTGAATCCGTTGACCAGTTGTACCGTCCCGCTGCTATCGTCGACGGATGAGGTAAATGAATGCACTTCGCCGGTCAGATACACATCGACCTTATGCTTGCGGATGATCTGCCAGAGCGGCGACCTTTCAGCGCCCTTGATAATCATGGCACTCGTATCGATCAGATTTATGGGCAGAATGGCTGGAGTATGCCCGGCAACAAAAATGAACCGGATATCGGGCAGATTCCTTCCGGCGGCAAGCACGGCATCGAGCCAGTTGAGGTGATCGCCAACCAACTCGGGCGAAACGACGCCGGTACGCGGGTCGAGCACTTGATTTGCGCCTTCGAAACGGAAGACATCGAGAATGACGAAGAGGATGTTGTTCTCGATGAATGCATAGGACGTATTCTCGTAGGGCGTGCCGACGGGCCTTTGCCGTGCCGTGCCAATCCAGCCATCATAGCGGGATGAGCCATCGGACTTCACCGTAAACGCCTTAGCAAAGGCTTGTTTGAAATAGACCATCGCACGGGCTTTCTCCGACCCTGATGGCCAGTTGTTGTCACCCAGTTCGTGGTCACCCAGTGCGCTGATCAGTGGCAGGCCGGCGGGAGGGCCTTCGAAGCGGTTCTTGATGTCCCCGAAGCAAACGGTGGCGCAATTTTCGATGAAATATGGCAGCGAGAAGGTTCCGTTCGGAGGAATGCCATAAGTCGCGCGGATGTTCTGGTTGCTGAGCCAGATGCCTTCAAACAAATCGCCTGTTTGAATGATGAACCGTGCGCCGCTGTCGTGAAAATCGAGTAGTTGTCGATGATCACGATTGACTACTACGGTCGGTGCCGGGCCGTATACTGCATCGTTGGAATGGATATCGGAGGTCGCCCCGAAGATCCAGGCCGACACGGTCATCGGGAAAAGGCATAAATACCCTGTGAGGAGCGATGCGAAGCGCGCTTTTATGTGGTTCATGGGTGGGTATCTCCATTGCAGGTTACCAGGCTCAGGGGTGCCTGGTTGGGGTTCTCCTAAAGTGATCTCTCATTAACGCCCTGTTTTCTTGCCTTCCGGGGTTTGGCTCAGTCCTCACTAAGGCTTAATATCGCTGGAATAAGTCAAGCACTTGGGGTTTAGTCCGTAAATGGGCGTGATTGCCTAGGAAAATGCTCTCAGTGAACGGAAGGAGTAGCGGATGTCTACGACGCAGGTAGGTCGGCGGGTGCTGGCGACGATACCCGCTCGCCGGAGCTCAGACGATGCGCAGCCGCGCGCTGGGCGGCGCGACGTACGCAGGGTCGTTCGATCGCTTACCCTGCCCGTCCGGAGGGCGCGATCGTCGAAATGAGCCACTTGGTAGACACACGGTTTCCTGGATGGGCCCGAAAAGGGCCCATCCCGATGCCGCCGCTCGATGGGACTGGGCTAACATGGCGGCTCCAGAAAATTCCGGAGTCGATCCCAATGGAAGAGGCACTGCGCAAAGCGGCGCTCGATTATCACGAGCACCAGAAGCCGGGCAAGATTTCGGTCGCGCCGAGCAAACAGCTGACGAACCAGCGCGATCTTGCGCTCGCATACTCCCCCGGCGTTGCGGCTGCCTGCGAAGAGATCGTCGCGAATCCGGCCAACTCCTACCGCTACACCACGCGCGGGAACCTGGTCGGAGTCATCACCAACGGCACGGCGGTGCTTGGGCTCGGCGACATCGGCCCGCATGCGGCTAAACCGGTCATGGAGGGCAAGGCGGTACTGTTCAAGAAGTTCGCCGGCATCGATGTGTTCGACATCGAGATCAGCGAGCGGGATCCCGACCGACTGGTCGACATCATCGCCAGCCTGGAGCCGACCTTCGGCGGCATCAACCTCGAGGACATCAAGGCGCCGGAGTGTTTCTACATCGAGCGCAAGCTGCGTGAGCGGATGAAGATTCCGGTCTTCCACGACGACCAGCACGGCACCTCGATCATCGTCGGCGCGGCCTTGCTGAATGCGCTGAAGATCGTCGGCAAGCCCATCGAGGAGGTCCGCATCGTGTCGTCCGGTGCCGGCGCCGCAGCGCTTGCGTGCCTCGATATGCTGCTCGTGCTGGGCGCGCGGATGGAAAACATCCTCGTGACCGATATCAAGGGCGTCGTCTACACCGGTCGCGTCGAGGAGATGGACGACAACAAGGCGCGGTATGCCAAGGATACGTCGGCCCGGACGCTCGCCGAGGCCATAGGCGGTGCCGACGTCTTCCTCGGCTTGTCCGCAGGCGGCGTGCTGAAGCAGGAGATGGTTGCCCGGATGGCCGAGCGCCCGATCATCTTCGCGTTGGCGAATCCGACACCCGAGATTCTGCCCGACGAGGTCAAGGCGGTGCGTGATGACGCGGTGATCGCGACCGGCCGTTCGGACTATCCGAATCAGGTCAACAATGTGCTGTGCTTCCCGTTCATCTTTCGCGGTGCGCTCGACGTCGGTGCGACCACCGTGACCGACGAGATGAAAAAGGCCTGTGTCGAGGCACTCGCCGGACTCGCCCAGGCAGGCCAGGCCGACCGTGTGCGCGAGGCCTATGGGACCGAGACGCTGACCTTCGGGCCGGACTACATCATCCCGAAGCCCTTCGATCCGCGTCTGATCTCGGAGATCGCACCATCGGTTGCACGCGCGGCGATGGCATCGGGGGTCGCGACCCGTCCCATCGCCAATTTCGAACAATACCGGCAAAGCCTGATCGAATTCGTTTACCAGACCGGCCTGGTCATGCGACCGGTGTTCGCTCAGGCGAAGCGCGAACCGAAGCGGATCGTGTTCTGCGAGGGCGAGGATGAACGGGTACTCCAGGCGGTCCAGGTCGTCCTGAACGAGGGGTTGGCACAGCCGATCCTCATTGGGCGCCCGGCTGTCGTGCATAAGCAGATCACGCGCCTCGGCCTGAGCCTGCAGGCCGGCAAGGATTTCGAACTGGTCGATCCGGATGCCAACCCACGCCATGAGGAATACTGGACGTGGTATCACCAGCTGATGTGGCGTCGGGGCGTGTCGCAGGAGCTCGCCCAACGGGAGGTTCGCCGGCGTACGACCCTGATCGGCGCGATCATGGTCCGCTTCGGGCTGGCCGACGGCCTGATCTGCGGCACCTTCGCGCAGTACGGCCTGCATCTCCGATACATCCACAACGTCATCGGACACAAGCCCGCTACCCGGAACTACGGCGCCATGAATGTGCTGATGTTGCCGGACCACACCCTGTTCATCTGCGACACCTATGTGAATCCCGATCCGACGGCCGAGCAGCTTGCGGACATCACTGTCCTGGCTGCAGAGGAGATCCGCCACTTCGGCATGACGCCGAAAGTCGCGCTGTTGTCGCACTCCAGTTTCGGCACGCACGAAAACCCCAGCGCCCAGAAGATGCGTGACGTGCTGCGGCTGATCCACGACATCGCGCCCGAACTGGAAGTGGAGGGGGAGATGCACGGCGACGCGGCGCTGTCCGGCGACATCCGGCAGCGGGTTTTTCCTTACGCGCGCATGCACGGCCAAGCGAACCTTCTGGTCATGCCGACATTGGATGCCGCCAACATCTCGTTCACCTTGCTGCGCGCTGCGGCGGCCGGAGCGATTACGGTCGGCCCCATCCTGCTGGGTGCCGCCAGGCCGGCCCATATCCTGACGCCGAGCGCGACGGTGCGCCGTATCGTCAACATGACGGCGTTCACCGTTGTGGGCGCGCAGGCGGCGGAGTCGCACGAGAGCGCCACTCAGGCAAGCCTACGCATTCGTTGACGAGCCCGTGTTCACCACCGTCGATCCGTACTCGGGAGAGCCGCTGGCGACCTATCCCGAAATGACGCCGGCCGCACTGGAAAATGCGCTCGAACAAGCTCGCGTGGCACAGCGGACGTGGCGCCGATGGACAGTGCGTGAACGCGCCGAGCGCGTGTTCCGGCTCGGTCATTTGTTGCGCGACGGCCGCGACCGGTACGCCGACCGGATGGCTGCCGAGATGGGCAAGGTATTGCGGGAGGGTTGCGCCGAAATCGAGAAGTGTGCGAAAGCCTGCGAGTTTTTTGCGGAGCGCGCCGAGGAGTGGTTGCGCCCCGAGGCCGTTGCAACCGAGGCATTCGACAGCCATGTGGATCTGCTGCCGCTCGGCGTGGTGCTCGCGATCATGCCGTGGAACTTCCCGTTCTGGCAGGTGCTGCGCTTCGGCATTCCCGCGGTGCTCGCCGGCAACGGCATTCTGTTGAAGCATGCGCCGAATGTGTTCGGCTGCGCGCTGGACATCGAGCAGCTGTTTCGCGCAGCAGGGTTCCCGGAGGGTCTGGTTCGCGCACTGTTGATCGATACACCGCGGATTCCACAGGTGATCGCGGACCGGCGAGTGGCTGCGGTGACCATCACCGGTAGCGTGAGGGCGGGACGCATCGTCGCGGGTCTGGCCGGTCAGTCACTGAAAAAGTCGGTGCTCGAACTCGGCGGCTCCGATCCGTTCCTGGTGCTCGCGGATGCCGACGTTGAAGCGGCCGCGTCGGCGGCCGTGGCGTCGCGTTTCCAGAATTGCGGGCAGGTCTGCATCGCGGCCAAACGCCTGATTGCGGTCGAAGCGGTGCGGGAGTCCTTCGAGCATGCGTTGCTGGAGCGGCTTGCGGCGCTGCGCGTCGGCGACCCACGCGATGCGGAAACCGATCTGGGGCCGATGGCCCGCGGCGATCTGCGGGAGCAGTTGCACGGCCAGGTCGAGGCGGCACGGAAGTCGGGTGCCGAGCTTGCGTTGGGTGGGCGCATGCCTTCCGGACCGGGCTTTCTGTACCCGCCGACCCTGCTGATCCGGGTGACGGCCGATGCGGCTGTCGGTCGTGACGAAGTATTCGGTCCGGTGGCGGTGTCGATCGGGGTTCGCGACGAGGCCGAGGCGATCCGCGTGGCGAATGCGAGCGAATATGGGCTTGCGGCATCGGTCTGGACCCGGGATCTCGAGCGGGGCGCATGCGTGAGCGCTCAGCTGGATGCGGGCGCGGTGTTCGTCAATCGTGCGCCGTTCTCCGATCCTCGTCTGCCGTTCGGGGGAATCAAACAGTCCGGCTATGGCCGGGAACTCTCCCGCCAGGGCATGCTTGAGTTCTGTGCATCCCGCTCGGTCTGGATCGACCCTGCCTGAACCGGGACGCACCGGGTAGCGGTTTGGGTGCTTCGGCACCGCGTTACTCGCCCGACCTCTCTCGCTGCATGTGGAAAAACTGCCGCTAGCAACTATTGCGGGGCCGCCTGCGATCTCAGACAATGGCGCGCTCCCGAACCGCGCCTAAATCACGGGGCGGTGCTGCGCGCCGCCGTAAGACAGCGAGGAGGTAACCCCATGTTGCGACAGATCAGCGTCCGCAGTTACATGACCACGCGTCTGGTTTCGTTCACGCCGGACATGAGCGTCTACGAAGCGATCCGCAAGATGCTAGAGCATAAGATCACTTCAGCGGTCGTCATGGACGACCATGGCAAGCTGGTCGGTTCTTTTTCCGAGTCCGATTGTCTGCGGGTCGCCTATCATGCGGGCTACCATGAGGATCCGGGCGGTAAGGTGCGTGATTACATGGCCACGGATATCCCGGTCATCGATCCCGAAACCAGTATCCTCGATGTGACGGAAATGTTCATGCGGGAGCCTTATCGCAGCTATCCCGTAATGGAGGACGGCGTGCTCGTCGGAGTGATCAGTCGTGTCGATGTCCTGCGAGCGCTGATTGCCATGGCATGACGGGACGGCATGTGCCGGCGGCCCGATCGATTAAGCCGGGGCGTCGGGGCCGGGTTGTGACAGGACGCGTGTTCGCGGACCCGCCAGCGGTCCGTCATCAAATCGCGTGACAGAGAGGCTTCATGAGCGAGTCGGGGCGGAGAATCCCCTGGAAGATCATTCTGATCGCGACGGCGATTGCCGCGATACTGTTCGGCGGCGAAGTGCTCGTCACGTTGTTCGTGGAGTTCGTCGAATTGCTGGTCGATGTGACTCACACGGCATTCATGCTGTTGTTGGAGAAGGTCTTCGGCCTTCCCTACGAAAAGGCGCAGGGCCGCGCCGCATGGATGAGTGTCGGCTTGCTCATCGCGCTTGCCTTGTTCGGCGCCTGGCGGTTGACCCCATGGATCAAGCGGGTCTCGGGCGAATGCCGACAGAGTGTTCACGATGCTCGCGCGGCCCTGATCGATTTGTGGCGGTCGGCACGCTGGTATCAAAAGCTACTCTACCTGGCAGGTGGACTGATCGTTCTGGCGATGCTGTTGATGGTGGTCTGAAGTCCTTGCGAAGCCTCTGAAGGAAGGCTCCCCCGGCTGGGTTCAGACTCGGCGTGACAAGATGCGGTTCGCGTTGCCAGACGAGACAGGATGGTTTACCGCCAAGGTTCTTGGCGATTGGACTCTCTACCGCAGAAATCGCCGAATGAGGCAGTTCGTCTTCGACCGACATGCCCCGCACCCCGTCGAATGCGGAAGTTTTTGCCTGACTGATTTAGCCGTTTCCCCAACAAACCATGCGTTACCGCGAAAATTCGGCCGAGCAGGTCGGTGCCGCTGTCGATGAACAGATGATGCTCGGCACAGCGTCGTACTCGTTGCTGGCCGGTCTGCTCCTCTGCGCGCTGGGTTTGCGGGCGCGTAAGTACTGGCTCGCCATGATGGGGGCCGTTTTCGTCGCGAGCAGTTCCGCTTATCTGTTTTCGCGCCTGTTCTCTGGGTGACGCGCGACCGCGTAGCACGGAAGAGCCTTGCGGGCAGCCGCTGCGTGCGTTGATCGGAGTCATGACCACCCGAAGCCTTGCCCACGGCGGCGTAAGGTGGGCGGACGGTATCGCGCAATCACTGTCTGCAGAGCGCCCCCGAAGTAACCAGAGCGTCGCTGTCGCGGGGCCGCAAAAGGCTCGGGCCGGGAGATTCAGTCGGGTCGACGACCCCTTCCCGGTGTGGGCTGGCCGATCGCCCGGATGGGCCTCGCCGTTGCTGCACGCATCGTTTAAAGGGGCCACCGAAAAAATCGATTGGCCAAAGCACACGAAGCAGGATAAGCTGTTAAGCGGTTAGCTGCTTCGCAGGCCAAATCCCCGGCTGTTCCGGTTTAGCTCTCATGGCAGAGTGCCCGGATGGCTGTATGCAAAGCCCACCTGATCCTCCAAGACCCTCCGCGGTAATCCTGGCTGCTCGCCGAATCCGGTTCGGCCGCCCGATGCCACGGGATCGTCGATCGCGTTCAGCGCTTGAGCTGCGCGCTGGCAACTCGAGGAATCGCAGTCTCCCAACCTGTATTGGGAGAGTTTTGTGGCGTGATTTGGCGAGACGCGCCTACGAACGCCCCGCTTAAATTCCCAGTGGATCATCGACGGCTTCTCCGCGACGGAACTCATCGTCGTGGCGTGGCCGGGTTCACCGAATCTGAGCGATCTATTTTGCAATACCCGGCCGGACCGGGAAGCCGACGACTGCGAAAGCCCCGCTCTCGCGGCGCGGCCCTGTGTTTCGGCACACGATGGAGGACCGTGCTCATGCTTCGAATCTATATTGGCAATCTCCCCCCCGACGTCACCGACGGCGAATTTACCGAGCTGTTCGCTGCCTACGGCCGCGTTCGTTCGATCGAATTGGTGCGTGATATTTTCTCGGGCCGTTGCCGCGGGTTCGGGTTCGTCGAGATGGAGGGCCACGAGGCCAGGGCAGCCATCGCCGGCCTGGATGGATATAATCTTCGCGGCAACAGTCTGCGGGTCAACGAAGAAAGGCCGCGCGCGCGCCGTGGCAGCAGTGGCGGCCGCCGCCGCTAGGCGCGGCGGCTGAGACTCCCGGTTGCATTGGGTTGGGCCGGGTTTCGTGACCGGCGGCGTTTTCGCACTTGGCGTGCTGGATTTCTGGAGTGTCTTTTATGAGCAGTAAGTTATACGTCGGTAACCTGAGCTACGACACGACCGATCAGGACCTTGAACAGTTGTTCGGTGCGTACGGCAGGGTCCAGTCGGTCCAGGTGATCATCGACCGGGCCACAGGGCGATCCAAAGGCTTCGGGTTCGTCGAGATGGGCAGCGATCAGGATGCCAAAGCGGCGATTGCCGGCATGAACGGCAAGGAAGTTGGAGGGCGCCGGTTGACCGTCAACGAGGCGCGTCCGCAGCAGGATCGCGGCGGCTTCGGCGGCGGTGGCGGAAGACGTTACTGAGCCTTACCGTCCTTACTCGTCTCATCCCGAGAGGGGCGACGGCCAGATAGGTCCGAGCCCCCTCCAGCCCCTCGGAACTGTGCCAAGGCTCAGAAGGCACGGTAACCATTCACCCTGCTGACGTGTTGGGTAGTGGGAGCGGGCTGGGAGGGCGAGACCGTCTGCGGGAGGGAACACGCAGCCGAGCCTCCAGGGACGGATTCACGGTTTGTCTCGGCCTCCCGGACCGCTCGCGCGCGGGGGACGTGAACAGTTACGAAGGCACGTCGCTCGCCCGATCGGGTTCGCGATAGCCGCTCACCCTCGGCTCTTTCGATTGCGTTCAGGTAGGCAAAAGCAACTCGGGGGCGGCCCTAACCGCGGCTCGAAGCAACTGCCGACCAAGTCACGCGGCGTGCCGCCACTTCTGGCGGCGTCGCGCTATCCCTCTTCAGCCGAGCGGCCGGGCCCGGCGGATTCCGGCCCACTGCTGCCCTCTCCGAGTTCCGCCAGTGCGCTGGTGCGCACCACACGACGGAGAGTCGCGTTCAAAACGCTGATTCGTTAAACTAACGGGTTATTGTAATGCTTCAGCTCGCAGCTGAGCCCGTTCATCAACCCGCTGAACAAACCTAACCCTATGACAGAACTCGCTCTCGGCGTGCCGGGCTTCACCTACGCAGACCTTTATGATTCGGCGCGATTGGCCGACCTGTCCCGTGAGTTCGATCGCGAGCTCGAGGAACGGGACGCCGAACTCTTCAGCGCTTTTCGCGACTACCGTTCTTGCGAGGGCGAGGGGATGAGCCCCGAGGTTGTCTCGGATCTGCTGGTCCGCGCCGCACCCCATGTTGGTGCTTTCGTGGCTCGGTTGTTTCAGGTCGAAGCGACGAGGGAAGAGCAGATCCGGGCGATCTGCAATGAGTTCGATACGGTTTTCGTCTACCGCAACGATATCGTCGCGACGCTGGATAAAGCCTTCAAGGGGGTCGATCCTGCCGCGTGGCCGGATCTCGATGTGCTGGATGCCCGCGTCCAGGCGCTGTTGCAAGCGACGACCGCTGCCGATGTGGACGCGGAAAGCCGCATGGGCCAATTGGCCGCGCGCATCGTGTCGCTGCAGCGGCACTTCGCGGCAGTGGCGTCGGACAAGCCCGGCACGCTCGATGATGCCGCTGACCGCGTGGATGCCCTGCGTGAGCAGTTGGTCGCTTCAGCGATCGCGCGGGAGGCCTTGTCCGAAACGCTGGCATTGACGGATCCGGCCGAGTTTGCCGATTCGCTGCTCCAACTGATCCGCCGCTGGAGCTTCGCCGCTCAACGCTTACCGGCCTTCCAGCGCAAGGTGCGGGGCTGGGTGAGCTTCAAATTTCCTGCAAAGACCGATTTCACTCATCTGGTCGAGCATGAGGTGCGGGAGCGTGACGGCTACGGTGCCTGGGCCGGCAGTCCGGAACATCACCGGCGGCGCGACGGCTTTGCGCTGACCGACCCGCGCTTCTCAGAGCGCCGTGTGCTGTACGAGGTGGACCACTGCATCTACTGCCACGACCGCGACACGGATTCCTGTTCCAAGGGCATGCGGAACAAAAAGGACGGCAGCTACAAGGAGAATCCGCTGGGCGTCACGATCACCGGTTGCCCGCTCGAAGAGAAAATCTCCGAGATGCATCTCGTGAAGCGCCGCGGGGACAACATCGGTGCACTCGCCCTGATCACGATCGACAATCCGCTGTGCCCCGGTACCGGTCACCGGATCTGTAACGATTGCATGAAGGGTTGCATCTACCAAAAGACAGAGCCGGTCAACATTCCGCAGATCGAAACGAATGCGTTGACCGACGTGCTGTTCATGCCGTGGGGATTTGAGATCTACAGCCTGTTGACGCGCTGGAATCCGCTGAACGTCAAGCGTCCGTACGCGCTGCCCTACAACGGCAAGAACGTGCTGATCGCTGGTCTGGGTCCGGCCGGATACACGCTAGCGCATTATCTGTCGAACGAAGGTTTCGGCGTGGTGGGCATCGATGGCCTGAAGATCGAGCCGCTGCCTAAGGAACTGGTCGGCGACTGGAAGACGCCGCCCAAGCCGATTCGCGACTTCCGTGACCTCTACGAGGATCTCGACAAGCGGATCATGCTGGGTTTCGGTGGCGTCGCCGAATACGGCATTACGGTGCGATGGGACAAGAATTTCCTGAAGGTGATCTATCTGACGCTCGCGCGGCGCCGCAACTTCAGCGTCTACGGCGGCGTTCGTTTCGGCGGCACGCTGACGATCAACGAGGCCTGGGATCTCGGTTTCGACCACATTGCAATCGCGTCGGGGGCCGGCAAGCCGACCGTCATCGACATCAAGAACAATCTGATCCGGGGTATCCGCAAGGCTTCGGATTTCCTGATGGCGCTACAGTTGACCGGCGCCGCAAAGGAATCGTCCCTGGCCAATCTGCAGGTTCGCCTGCCGGCGGGCGTCATTGGCGGTGGTCTGACAGCCGTCGATACGACAACCGAGTTGCTCGCCTATTATCCGGTGCAGGTCGAGAAGGTGTTGCACCGGTACGAAAAGCTCTGTACCGCGTTCGGCGAGGACCGCGTGCGGAGTCGTTATGACGCGGAGGAAACCGAGATCCTCGACGAATTCCTGACGCATGGTCGCGCTATCCAGGCAGAGCGGCAGCGTGCCGACGCGGCCGGCGAGAAGCCCAACTTCGTGCCCTTGCTGGAGCAGTGGGGCGGTGTGACGCTGTTCTACCGCAAGGGTATCAAGGATTCGCCCGCCTACCGGCAGAACCACGAGGAAATCAAGGAAGCGATGGACGAGGGGATCCTGCTCGCCGAGGGCATGAGCCCGCTGGAGGCGCTGGAGGATGCCCATGGCCATCTGCGTGCCGTTCGCTTCGAGAAGCTCGAGGAGACCGATGGCCGCTGGAAGAAGGCGAGCGAACTCGAAGTGCCGCTGAAGAGTCTTTTCGTCGCAGCCGGAACCTCGCCCAACACGATCTACGAATCCGAACATCCCGATACCTTCGAGATGGACCGGAAGTTTTACCAGCGCTACGAGCCCATCGCGGCCGAGGCCGGGTTCGAGTTCGAGCCGGTCAGCGACACCTTGTGGCCGAAGATCGGCAAGCCGGCGCCTTTCACGTCCTACCGCCGCGGCGGGCGCTACATCACGTTCTACGGCGACAACCATCCGGTCTATGCCGGCAATGTCGTCAAGGCGATGGCCAGCGCGAAGGATGGGCATCCTTACGTCGTGCGTCTGTTCGAGAAGGAACTGGCGGCGCTGGACCCGGGCAGGCAGGCCGAGCGCAATCAGGCTCTGCAGGCGTTCCAGCGGAAGCTGGATGAGGCGTTGAACGCCTACATCGTCGAGATCAACCGGCTGACGCCGACCATCATCGAAGTCATCGTCAAGGCGCCACTGTCCGCGAAGCACTTCTGCCCGGGCCAGTTCTATCGGGTCCAGAACTTCGAAGCTCTGGCGCCCGTCGTCGAGGACACCGTGCTGACCACCGAGGGTCTGGCTTTGACCGGTGCCTGGGTCGACAAGGAGCAGGGCCTCATTTCGTTGATTGCCCTCGAAATGGGCAGTTCATCGCGGCTGTGCGCGACATGGAAACCCGGCGATCCCCTCGTCGTCATGGGCGTTACCGGCGCGCCGACCGAGATCCATACCGGCGGAACGGTCATGCTTGTGGGTGGCGGCCTCGGCAACGCCGTACTGTTCTCGATCGGACGGGCATTGCGCGCCGCCGGTAATCAGGTCATCTACTTCGCCGGCTATCGCAACCGCGGCGACGTATTCAAGGTGCGCGACATCGAAGCGGCTTCTGACCTGGTGATCTGGGCCGTCGACAAGACGCCGGGCGCCGAGGCGATCCCGCCGCTGCGGCCCCAGGACAAGACCTTCGTCGGCAATATCATCGAGGCGATGCTGGCCTACGCCAAAGGTGAGCTCGGCGCGACACCGATTCATCTGGACGATGTCGACCACATCATCGTGATCGGCTCCGACCGCATGATGTCGGCTGTCAAGGCGGCACGGCACGGTGTACTCGCTCCTTATTTGAAGCCTCACCATACCGCCATTGGCTCGATCAATTCGCCGATGCAATGCATGATGAAGGGCGTTTGTGCTCAATGCCTGTGCAAGCACGTCGATCCGGAAACCGGCGAGGAGTATTTCGTCTACTCCTGCTACAACCAGGACCAGGAACTCGACCGGGTCGATTTTCCGAATCTTTACGCGCGTTTGCGGCAGAACTCGGTCCAGGAGAAGCTGGCGGGACTGTGGCTGGATTATCTGCTCACCAAGAAGAGTGCCTGATGGGTTACCGCGGGGCGGGTGCGAGTTGACGTCGCGCTTGCCCAGCTCCATTGGCCTGCATTGGTGCGGTGCTTTCGCGCAATGGCAGTATTGGTGACTGGGTTTTGGGGTACGGCGTTGAGGTCCTGACGACGCGCTCGAGTATATGCTGTGGCTATCGATACGGACGGACGGTGTGGCTTTCGGCTCAGGGTGGGACCGTCAGGCCCCTCGACTTCTGCGGCGCGGCTCTCCGGATACACTCATGAGGGAATCCATTGCAACTGCAACCCCAGATTCTGATCATCGATGATGAGCCGGTCAGTGCCGAGAGCCTCAAGGCGCTGCTTCACAGCGAAGGCTACTGTCTCCATTTCGCCGCTGATGGTCCCTCGGGTATCGAGATGGCCGAAGCGACGCCGCCCGATCTCATTCTGCTGGACGTCATGATGCCCGTCATGGACGGGTATGAGGTTTGCCGGCGCATACGGCAAAGCTCAACTCTGGCCGAGGTCCCGGTCGTCATGGTCACCGCGCTCGACGACCGCGAATCCCGAATCGCCGGCATTGAGGCAGGGGCGGACGACTTCATCAGCAAGCCGGTCTCTCGTAACGAGCTGCGCGCGCGGGTCCGAACGATCACCCGGCTGAATCGTTACCGCCGCCTGTTGGCTCAGGAGTCCCAGCTGCGCTGGCTGCTCGAGCAGTCCAAGGACGGCTATTTGCAGATGGATTCGAGCAACCGAATCGTTTATGCGAACCACAAGGCGTGTTTGTTCCTGGGCCTCGATCCGTCGAATCTGGAGGAGCAGGGCGATTTCCTTGTCAAGGCGCGGCAGCAGTACAACCTGGAGCCCCCGGCCGCCTGGGGTGCATGGGAGGCCCGCAAATCCCATGAGCCGCTGTATCTGGTGCGGCCCGAATCCGAGGTTGCGGCCGCATTCTGGATCGGCGTGGATGAGCTGCAGTGCAACGACTGCGGGCCGCTCGGACGTCTGGTGCAACTGCGCGACGTCAGCGCCGAGATGGCCAGTATCATCGATACCGCCAAACTGAGCCGGCTGATCCCGCACAAGCTCAATACGCCGCTGAATCATATTGCGATGAGCTTGTCGCTGCTGGAAGAGGTACTCAAGGGGCATCCGCTCGAGGCGGACGCCATCGAGTTGCTGACGATCGCACGCGGCGCCTCTCAGCAGCTCAACGAGTCGGTCGCTCACATCATTAGTTACATGAGCGTGTCGATGGGTCACCGCCAGCGTGGCAGGCTGGAAATTGCCGAGGCAGAAGCCGTACTCCGTGAGGTTGGCGACGCGTTGGAGTTCGCGCGGGCCGATGTCCGCTTCGCCTCGGATGGCTTCGTGTCTCGTCTTGCGATCGAGCGTTCCGCGCTGTCGTTGCTGTTGCACGAGATTCTGGACAACGCGAGGAAGTTCCACCCGGAGCGGCGGCCCGTGATCGACGTCAGCGTGGGCGCCGCGCGGTCGGGCAAGGTGCGGCTCCGGGTGGCGGACAATGGGGTCTGCCTTTCCCCGGCACAGATCGAACGGGCGTTTCAGCCGTTCGATCAGGCCGAAAAGTATGCCACCGGAGAAACGCCGGGCATCGGCCTGGGGCTGCCATTGGTGCGCCGCTTGATCTGGCAGGTCGGCGGCGATGTGCGGCTGTTGAATCGCGAGGATGGGCCGGGAGTCGTTGTCGAGGTGGAACTGCCCGCCGCGGTCTGATCCCTGGGTATGCGGTCCCGCTAGTCGCGGTGAAACGCCGGGCTGAGCTCATGCACGGCAGCGATCATCGCACCGGCATGTTCCGGGTTTACATCCGGCAGGATGCCGTGACCCAGATTGAAGACATGGCCCGGTGCGCGGCCGTATTCCTGCAATACGCGGCGCACTTCGTCGCGTATCACGTCCCGGGATGCGTAAAGAGTCATCGGGTCGAGATTGCCTTGCAGTGCGACCCGGTCGCCAACCCGGGCACGCGCTTCTCCGAGGTCGGTGGTCCAATCCAGGCCGAGTGCATCGAATCCCGCCGAGGCCATGCTGTTCAGCCACTGTCCTCCGCCTTTGGTAAAGAACACCGCGGGAACCCGGCGGTCTTCGTTCTCGCGGTTCAGTCGTTCTGCGACTCGCGCGGCATAGTCCAGCGAGAAGCTTCGATAATGGTGGTGGGCCAGGGTTCCGCCCCAGGTATCGAAGATCATGACGGCGTCTACGCCGGCGGCGATCTGCGCATTCAGATACAGCGCGACGGCATCCGCCAGCTTCGCCAGCAAGGCGTGCAGCAGGGTCGGATCTTCGTATAGCAAACCCTTGATCCTGCGAAAGTCGCGACTGCTCCCGCCTTCGACCATGTAGGTTGCCAGAGTCCACGGGCTGCCGGAGAAACCGATCAGCGGAACACGCCCCTGTAGCTCGCGCTTGATGAGTCGCACGGCCGCCATGACGTAGTCGAGGCTCTGCTCCGGGTCCGGGATCGGGAGATTGCGGATGTCCTCGGCCCGCCGGACCGGATGGCTGAAGCGAGGACCTTCGCCTTCGACGAAGGTCAGGCCGAGGCCCATCGCGTCCGGTATCGTCAGGATGTCGGAGAAGAGGATGGCTGCGTCCAGCGGAAAGCGTTCCAGCGGTTGCAGCGTGACTTCGCAGGCGAGTTCCGGGTTCGTACACAAGCCCATGAAGCTCCCGGCGAGTTCGCGCACCCGGCGATACTCCGGCAGGTAGCGGCCCGCCTGGCGCATCATCCAGACAGGGGTTCGGTCCGTCGGTTGGCGCAGCAGTGCGCGGATCAGGGTGTCGTTCTCTAGCAGCATGACAGGGTTCCGGCGGCGGCTGCGAAGGATCGGGCCGAGCGTCGTCCGAACCCGAGCGGATAAGGGTGGGGGCCGAGTCTCAACTGGAAAGAATCTCGGTCAGTGTCGCTTCCACCGTGGCCGAGTCGATTTCGAGCGGCAGGGTTGCACTACCGATTCCCTCGAGCAGAATCAGGCGCAGTTTGCCGTCGACGTTCTTCTTGTCGACCGCCATCAGTTCCAGCATGCGGCCTGCGGACAGCTGTCCCGGTTCGAGTTGCGTCGGCAGGCCGGCAGATCGCAGCAGGCTTTCGATACGCCCGACCCCATCGTAACCGAGCCAACCGAGGCCGTGCGACAGCCGAGCCGCCATGCAGGTTCCAATGGCGACCGCCTCCCCGTGGAGATAGGTACCATACCCGCAGCCGGTCTCGATAGCGTGTCCGAAGGTGTGACCGAGGTTCAGGGTCGCGCGTACCCCAGTTTCCCGCTCGTCCGCCGCGACGACCGCCGCCTTGTTTCGGCAGGACTGTTCGATCGCGTGGGCAAGTGCTGCCGGCTCGCGCTGCACGAGTGCCTCGATGTTGGCCTCGATCCAGTCGAAAAACACGGGGTCGCGGATCAGTCCGTACTTGATCACCTCGGCGAGACCGGCGCTCAGTTCGCGGTCGGGCAACGTGCAGAGCGTGCCCGTATCGGCGATGACGGCCAGCGGCTGGTAAAAGGCGCCGATCATGTTCTTGCCGCGCGGGTGGTTGACGCCGGTCTTTCCACCGACCGAGGAGTCGACTTGCGCCAGGAGTGTCGTGGGGATCTGCACGAAGGGTATGCCGCGCTGGTAGCAGGCCGCGGCGAAGCCTCCCAGATCGCCGATGACTCCGCCGCCCAGGGCGACCAGTGTCGCGTTGCGACTGAAACGTCGTTCCAGCAGACGGTCCCAGATTTCCGCTGCCGAATCCAGTGTCTTGTACGCCTCTCCGTCCGGAAGGATCAGCTGCTCGATGCGGCGGTCGCCCAGAGCGGCGTTCACTCGGGCCAGATAAAGGGGAGCCACCGTCGCGTTGGTCAGCAGCAGAACCTGCTGCGAGCTGACATGCCGCGCCAGCAGTTCGGCACGATCGAGCAGTTCGCGCCCGATGTAGATCGGGTAGCTTCTGTCGCCGAGCTCGACATTCAGCGTCTTCATGTGTCGCCCCGCCCGCTGCAGGCATTCTGATAGGCTTTGGCGATGGACCGGACGGCGGCCTGTCCCGACAGTAAACCCGTGTCGACGGTCACATCCGCGATCTCGGTGTAGAGCGGCTCACGCTCATGGAACAGATCTTCGAGGCGTTGGCGCGGGTCGGCCGTATTGAGCAGCGGGCGGTGAGAGTCGCGTTGGGTGCGTTCGAGTTGTTTCTCGATGCTGCACTTCAGATACGCCACGAAGCCTCGCCGTCGCAGCAGGGCACGGTTCTCGGGCAGGATGACGGCGCCCCCGCCGGTGGCCAGGACGATTTCGTCGCGCGCGCTCAGCTGCGCCAGCATCTCGGCTTCGCGGCGTCGGAAGCCCGCTTCGCCTTCGTATTCGAAGATCATCGGTATCGTGACACCGGTCCGTCGTTCGATTTCCCGGTCGCTGTCGACGAAGTCGCGGCCGAAAGTCTTGGCGAGCAACTTGCCGATGGTCGACTTGCCGGCGCCCATCGGACCGATCAGGAAGATATTCACGTTGACGGCACAGCTCTCGAAACGGGGGCGCAAATCATAGCACGGTGCCCCGGCTGGGGCGGACGCCTTGGCCCTTCATGCGGTTAGCGCGCGGCACCGAGGCTGTCGTTCAGCAGCTTCGGGGTGATGAAGATCAGCAATTCGCGCTTGTTGTCCTGGACTTCGTCGCGGCGGAAGAAGAAACCGATGCCGGGCAGATCGCCGAAGAACGGGACCTTGTCCACCGTGTTGATGTTGTCGGTTTCGTAGATGCCACCCAGCACGACGGTCTCGCCATTGGCGACCTGGGCCGTCGTCTGAATCTCGCGCTTTTCGATGATGATGTTGCCATTCGTCGTAGTCCCGCCGGGTGTGTCCTTTTTGATCAGCAAGTCCATCAGCACGAAATCATCAGGCGTGATGTGCGGTGTGACGTTGAGTTCGAGTACGACTTCCTTGAACTGGACATTCTGTACGGGGAGGCCCCCGGTCGTGCCCTGCTGAGTGATCTGGACCGGTATCTCGACACCCTGCTTGATGGTTGCCTTGGTCTGGTCCCCGGTAATGACCCGCGGATTCGACAAGAGCTCGCTGCGCCCGACGCGCTGTGCCGCCGACAGTTCCAGGTCGAGCAGATAATCCCCAGCCTTCAATAGAGTGAACCCGGCAGCCGCTGGCGTCACGAAACCGCCGCCCTTCGCGGCAAGATCGACCAGAGCGCTGCCGTAAGTGGCGCCCTGCGTCGCGTCGACAGGCAGTACGCCCTCGGTCGGTACCAGGTAGGCGCGCTGAGTCTGTAAGGCACCGGGCACGACCCGGTTGAGTCCAATCTTGGCGCCTAGTTCCCGGAAGAAGTCGTTACGGGCAATCACGATCCGTGACTCGATCAACACCTGCCGTACCGATTTGTCCAGCTGATTGATCAGGTCGCGGATTCGCTCCAGGTTGCGGGCCGTGTCCTTAACGATGAGTTGGTTCGTGCGCGGGTCCACGGTGACGTTCCCGCGACCCGACAAAATGGATTGCGTCGCTTCGGCCGTTGCGGGTCCTTCCGGTGGTTCGTTCAGGTTGCGGAGGTCCTTCAGGGTTGTCGGGTCCGAACGCATCGGCGTGGTCTGGTCGATGGTGCCCATCAGCACCTTCTTGATCTCGTCGGCGCGGGTATATTTGATCTGGATGATCTCGGTGCGCAGCGGCTCCAGGTCCTCGACGATGCGTTGGGCTTCCAGATCCTCCTTTTCCAGGCGATTGATCTCGTCAGTGGGTGCGACCCGAATGATGTTGCCGTCCTGACGCTTGGCCAGGCCTTTCGATTTCAGCACCAGATCCAGTGCCTGATCCCAGGGGACCTCGTTCAGACGCAGCGTGACATTGCCTTGGACGCTGTCGCTGGCGACGATGTTGAGGTTCGTGAAGTCAGCCAGGATCTGCAGCACCGAGCGGACCGGAATGTCCTGGAAATTCAGCGACAGGCGCTCGCCCGAATACTTGATGCCCCGCTTCTTGCTAACTTCGTCGCGTTCGGCGCGGCTCAGCGGCCGAAGTTCGACCGTCAGCACGTTATCGGTCTGGTAGCTCGAGTAGTCATAGTCTGCCGATGCCGGGGAAATGACCACTTTGGTGCCTGAACTCGCATCGATGGAGCGGACGGGGGTGGCGAAGTCGGTCACATCGTACTGCCGGGCAACCTGGGACGGGATCGTCGAACCAGGTAGTGTGACGACGATGCGTCCGCCTTCCGGACGCACGTTGACTGCGGCATCGGGGTCGCTCAGCGTGATGATCACGCGCCCCTCGCCACGATCGCCGCGGCGAAAATCGATGCGGTTTACCCTCGAAACGCCGATCGGTTCGCGCATGGCTGCCGGTGCGGCATAGCCGGGGCTGACCTGGCGGCTGGGTGCGAGCGGTGGATTCGGTGTGCGCCGGTAGGTGCCGTGCGACTGGTCTCCCGTCTTCAGTCTCAATCGGAAGCCGTTGCCTTCGACTTCGCCGGCGTAGGGAACCATCGACGCGAGATTCAGAATGACCCGCGTCCGCCCGCCGGCTTCGATCGCCTGCAGGGATTCCGCGCCGTGGGACCGCACCGGAATTAGCGTCTGTTTGAGCCCGTTCCGCGCGCCCGGGAAATCGATCGCCAAACGCGTCGGGTTCTCGGTCATGAACATCCGGGGTGTTGCGATGGGGCTGTCGAAGCTGAACCGGAACGTCAGGTCGCCGTCGGCCGAGGTCGAGAAATCGACGTCCCGCAGCGTACTCAACTGGGCCCACGCGGGTGCTGCCGCATGGACCAGCAGTACCAGCGCGAAGTACAGCCAGCGTCCAACGCGACCGTGGCCGGGGAAGCGAGTATGGGTCGGGGGGCAGGGTATCCCTTTCATCGCGTTTTTCGTTCTGCGTCGGGGGTGGCCGAGTCATTCAGGTCGAGCGCAGCCTGTCGCTCTTCCCATGACCCGTTGTTCACGGAAACCAGTTCAACGAGAAAGATGTGGTCGGACGTGATTTCCTGGATTCGCCCGTAGTTCCGCCCCATATGGTTACCAGGGCGTACGCGGTAGATTGTCCCATCGGCTGCCTTGACCAAGCCCCAGAGGGCCCCCTGAAGTCTGATGGTGCCAACCATGCGCAGGCTGTCGAGTTCGTATGCCTCCAACTCTTCCTTGGTGCGCGAAAGATCCGGGCGGGGTCCAGCGACCGGATGCTGCCGCTCGCTGGTTTCTTCCTTCGCCTCGGCACGGGCGAATGGATCTCTGCGTCCGCTGCCCTCGAAGGTGAATGGCTCGATGGAATGGAATTCCGGCAGCGGTTCGATCCTGCCCTGCTTCCGCGATTTCACTTCGGTGACATACGCCTGCAAATCGCTGATCTCATCGTCCGCGCAGCCGGCAAGCGCTGCCAGGGCACACCACAACGTGGCCCATCCCAGGCGCAGGGTATGTGTTTGTGTTCCTGATCCAGTCATGGTCGCTCGTACTCAGTGAGCCCTTTCGGTCGCGTAATCCGGATCGCTATTTCGGTTTGGGCGGCACCTTGGGTGCCAGAGGTTTGGCCGCGGTTTCGTCCAGGTAGCGATAGGTCTTCACGACGGCATCCATCAGCAGCTGTTCCTTGCTGCCCTTCGTGTTGCCTTCGCTACGGCGCGAGATCTTGATGTTGTGGATCGTAACGATCCGGGGCAGTGCGGCCAGTCCGCTGACAAAGGTTCCGAACTTCAGGAAGTCACCCACGACGCGAATCTGGATCGGCAATTCGGCATAGAACTCCTTGTTGACCTCTTCCGCCGGCTTGAACAACTCGAATTCAAGTCCGCTGGCCAGGCCGGTCTGAGACACGTCGACGAGAACGTCCGGTACCTGCGTCTTGTCCGGCAGTTGCTTCAGCAGGTCGCCGAAGGTCTGCTGAATCTCGACCAGTTGCTTCTTGTAGGCTTCGAGGTTTACCGCCTTCTTCTGTTTGATTTCGAAGGTCTGCTTCAGCTGGCTTTCCTGCGCTTCTTCCGCGGCGAGCTGTTCCAGTTGATTCCGTGTACCGAGGTAGTACCAGACCCCGGTGGTGGCGATGCACAGTACGCCGATGACCAGCGCCTTGACCGCCAATGGCCACGTGCCGGCCCGCTCCAAATCCCAGTCGATCTGGGTCAGGTCCAGGTTCATCGGGGCGTTCCTTCCGGTACCGTCGAGATCTGCTCCACGCGGACCGTAAACTGCTTGGCGAGCGGGGTCTTTGTGTCCTTCTCCTTTTCGGTCTGGATCACGTTCAGTATTGGCCGGGTCAGCCAACGGGACGATTCGAGATTCCGGAGATAGGCGGAGACGCGTCCGTTCGATTGTGCGCTACCGTTGATCACCATCTTTTGATCAGTTTGCGTCAGATCGCTCAGGGACACCCCCTCCGGGACCGTCTGTACGATCTCGTCGAACAGGTGCACGACGGCGGGGCGGCTGGTCTGCAACTGTTGGATGACTTCCATGCGGGCTACCAGACGTCGCTTCTGCGTATCCAGGTTCTGGATTTCCTTTATTTTTTCATCCAGCACGCGGATCTCCGACTTCATGAACTCGTTCCGTCGCACTTGGCGATCGATGGTGCGAGCGATATGAAGGTGCACACTGAGCATGACCAATAGGGTACAAAAAACGGCCAGCGCGACCCGCGCGAAGAAATCGCGCTTCTTCTGCTGACGCAGTTCGGCGCGCCACGGCAGCAGATTGATGTGGACGGTCAATCGAAACTCCTTAATGCCAGACCGCAGGCGACCATCAGCGCGGGCGCCTCGGCGCGCAGCGTCGGCGCCTTGATCCTGTTCGCCAGGGCCATCCCGGCAAAGGGGTCCGCGATCAGCGTCGGAATCTCCAGTGCCGTTTCCAGATATTCGCGGATGCCGCGGATCTGGGCGCATCCGCCGGCCAGCAGCAGTCTGTCCAACTGGCGGTTTGCGCCGGAGGAGCGAAAGAACTGCAGCGACACGTTGATCTGTCGGGCCATGGCTTGCCGGAACGGGTCCAGTACCTCCTCCAGGTAGCTCTCGGGCAGGCCTCCGAGTTTTTTTGCGAGCCCGGCTTCGGCAAAAGAGAGGCCGTACTTGCTCTGGATCTCTTCCGTCAACTCCTTGCCGCCGAACCCCTGCTCGCGGACGTAGACGCTGCGTCCGTCATGCACCACATCCAGTGTCATCATCGTCGCACCGACGTCTGCGATGGCGGTAGTTTGGCCCGAGCCGTGTTCAGGAAGCTGCTCGAGCATCACGCTGAACGCATTTTCCAGCGCATAGGACTCGACATCTACCACGCCGGCCCTGATGCCGGCCAGATCGAGCGCGGCCAGACGATCGTCGACGTTCTCCTTGCGCGAGGCAACGATCAGCACGTCCATCAATTCCGCATTCCGTGCATTCGGCCCCTGCACTTCGAAGTCCAGGCTGACTTCATCCAGCGGGTACGGAATGTACCGGTCGGCCTCCAGTTCGATCTGCAGTTCGAGTTCGTCATCGCCCAGGGAGGCCGGCATCGTGATGATCTTGGTGATGACCGCCGAGGTGGGTACCGCGACGGCTGCCGTCTTGAGTCGGGTGCCGGATTGCTTGACGACCGCTTTCAAGGCATCGCCCAGGAGTTCCACGTTGGCCACCGTCCGGTCGACAATGGCGCCGGGCGCCAGCGGCGCCACCGCGCATGCCTCGACACGAATCAGCCCGGCTTTGTCGCGGCTCAGTTCGAGTAGCTTGACGGCCGCTGTGCTGATGTCGATTCCGAGCAGTCCCGGTTTCGGTCTCTGTAATTGAAACATCGTGTGCCTTCCGTGCGTCCGCTGACCATCAGGAAACCGGGGTCCGGATCGCCTTAATCCGTGCGTTAGACTGGTACAACCCTGCGCCCGATGGTAATCTGCTGCGCAAACCGATCCTTCGCAACACAATCTCTTAGGCCTCTCGTGGGGCCTCCGTCCAGATCAGCGCCGAGCCTGCGCCCACTTTCCCACTGCTTCACAAATCTTCCTCTTCCACGCGTGGCAATTCGCAAGAAAACTGGCTCCTCGGTGATCGCCAGATTGCTGAAGGGGCTTATAGCCTTCGTTCTGTTCGCGATCCTGTTCGCCACCGTCGGGTTGCTTGGATTGTACTCCTATCTGGAGCCTCAGCTGCCCGATATCGCTAGCCTGAAGGACGTACGCTACCAGGTACCCATGAGTATCTTCAGTCGCGACGGCAAGTTGATGGCTCAGTATGGCGAGGCGAAACGCTATCCGGTCGCGATCGCGGACGTGCCTGAAGCCATGAAGCAGGCCTTTCTGGCAGCGGAAGATGACCGCTTCTTCAATCATCCCGGGGTGGACTACCAGGGCTTGCTGAGAGCCGTGTACACGTTTGCCAGCACCGGCGAGAAGAGGCAGGGGGGCAGCACGATCACGATGCAGGTCGCGCGAAACTTTTTCCTGACCAGCGAAAAGACCCTGGCACGGAAGATCAAGGAGATTCTGCTGGCCATCAAGATCGAGTCGACCCTGCCAAAGGAACAGATCCTCGAGCTTTACCTTAACAAAATCTATTTCGGCCACCATGCGTATGGGATCGCGGCTGCCGGGCAGATCTATTACGGGAAGGAGATACGTGATCTGACGCTCGCAGAGATTGCGATGATCGCCGGCCTGCCGAAAGCGCCGTCCCGCTACAATCCGATCGTCGACGCGCCGCGGGCCTTGGAACGGCGCAATTACGTTCTGCAGCGGATGGGCAAGCTCGGTTTCATCTCCCCGGAGCAGTTCCGGGAAGCGATCGCACAGCCGAATACCGCACGACTGCACACTCGTGCGATTGAACTGTCGGCGCCGTATGTCGCCGAAATGGCGCGCAATGAAATGGTCCAGCGCTACGGTGAAGACGCCTATCTCAATGGCTATCAGGTTCACACGACGATCGATAGCCGCTTGCAGCTCGAAGCCGAAAAGTCGCTCCGGAAGTCGTTGCGGCGTTACGACATGCACCGCGGCTATCGCAGCAGCAAGCAGCGCATCGACCTGAAAAAGGCGAAGACCGATGCGGACTGGGAAGAGGCATTGCGCAAGATTCCCAGCGGCGGCGAGACCGTGCCGGGAGTCGTGATCTCGCTGAAGGACCGTTCCGCAACCGTTTATGTGGCCGGTACCGGACTGACGGATGTCGACTTCGATCAGAGCGGTTGGGCGCGTAATCCCCGTGAAGGCCTCAAGCCGGGGTCCATCGTCCGGCTCTCGGTCAAGGATGGTGGCGCCTGGGTCTTGGCGCAAGTGCCGGAAGTGGAAGGCGCCATCGTCGCTTTGGATCCGAAGGATGGGGCTCTGATTGCCTTGGTGGGGGGTTACGATTTCGCGTTGAGCAGCTTCAACCGCGCCACGCAGTCCCAACGCCAGCCGGGTTCCGGCTTCAAGCCCATCGTTTATGCGACGGCCATGGAGAACGGTTACACCCCGGCCAGTGTGGTCGTCGACGGTCCGATCGCGGTCAAGGACGAGTCGCAAAGCGGTGGGGTCTGGCGCCCGAAAAATTCGGGTGGCAAGTTCATGGGTCCGGTACGGCTTCGGGTGGCTCTCGCGAAGAGTCGGAATCTGGTCTCGGTGCGCCTGATGAAGGATGTGGGTACCGACAAGGTGCTCGAGATGGCGAACCGCTTCGGCTTCACCAGCGATGAGCTGCCGCGGGGTCTGTCACTGGCGCTGGGCAGCGGTCATGCCAGTCCGCTCCGGATGGCGCAGGCCTATGCCCCGTTCGCTAACGGTGGTTTTCGCGTCGATCCTTATGTGATCGCCCGGATCGAAACACCCGACGGTGAGACGATCTTCGAGGCCAAGCCGCCCAGGGCCTGCCCGGAATGCCCGCTGGACGCCGAGCCGGCGGAGCCGGTCGCACCGCGAATCCTGTCGCCGCAAGTGCATTACATGATGAACTCGATGTTGCAGGACGTCATTCGCACAGGCACGGCGAAGAAAGCGTTGCAACTCAAACGGAAAGACATTGGTGGCAAGACGGGTACCACCAACCGCTCGCGTGACGTCTGGTTCAACGGGTACTCCCCGGCCCTGGTGACGGTGTGCTGGATGGGCTTCGATTCGTTCAAGTCGTTGGGCAAGCAGACGGGTGGTGACTTGGCGCTCCCAATGTGGATCGATTTCATGAAGACGGCGCTGGCCGACGTGCCTGAGGAATCCTTTCAGCAACCGGAAGGGCTGACGGCCACCCGTATCGACCCCAAGTCGGGTATGCTCGCAGGGAAGGGACAGGACGCCGGGGTCATGGAGCTGTTCCCATCGGACAAGGTTCCGAAGAAGCGTGCGGTGCCTAAGCCGGCCAAACGCAAGCCGAAGCCCAGCGAGGGAGAGGAGTTCAGCGAATTCGGTGGCTCGTCCCGGGCGCCCAGCCGCGGTGGTGGAGGCTCCAGTCGGTCTATCGAGTCCCTCTTTTAACGTTTCGAACGCTTCGCCACCAGCGGGGAGCCGCCGTGAATGCTCGCGACAGGGTCCAGTTCCGAATTGCCCAGGAAGCGGCCCGGGTGATGATCGAGGATGGCGTCCAGGATTATGGCAGGGCCAAGCTCAAGGCGGCCGAGCGGCTGGGGTTGCGTGACGTGCGGCAACTGCCGCGCAACGATGTGATCGATCTCGCGCGTCAGGAGTATCACCGGCTCTACCGGGATGCATCACACGAGTGCAGGTTGCTGAGCTTGCGGCGCATCGCGGTGGAAATCATGGCGCAGCTCGAGGCCTTTTCCCCCTGTCTTGTCGGTGATGCCGTCGCCGGCGACGCCGGGCCGCACAGCCCGGTCACGATTCAGGTTTTCCCCGAGGCGCCGGAGCAGGTCATCACGAAGCTGATCGATGCCCGCATTCCCTTTAGGGAGACCAGCCACCAGATAGCGGGCCGGATGGGGTTCGTGGAAGTACCCGGACTCCGTTTTTTTGCCGGCCAGTCGCGCGTCGACATCGTGATCCTCGCTCCAGACGGAGCGGGTCGTCATTGGGTGCGGCGCAAGAGCCAGCTTCCGAAGCTGTCGCTGGCCGAGTTGCGCAGGCTGCTCGAGGATCAGCCGGGTTCGTCGCCGGACCGAAATACCGGGTGGACTACCTGAGGTGAGAGCGGCAACAAGAAGGCGGCACTGCGGACGTGCCGGACCGAGGTCGGAGGCGTGGGCTGACGTTGGTAGCGACCGGTCGGCGCGGCGAGCCGCGCCGATGCAGCGCGCCGCCCCGAGTGATCAGCCGCGGGCGTACTTGCGGCGGAACTTGTCGACCCTGCCGGCGGTGTCGACGATTTTCTGCTTGCCTGTATAGAATGGATGGCAGGCCGAGCACACTTCGACGTGTAGCGGCTCGCCGAGGGTGGAGCGAGTTTCAAACGTGGCGCCGCAACTGCAGGTCACGGATATCGTCTTGTACTCCGGGTGAATATCGGGCTTCATGGACTGGGTCTCCCAACTGGGCTGGCGCGAAAAGCCCTTAAGTCTACTTGACTAAGCGCTACGCATCAAGCAAACCGGGTCGGACACGGTAATCGCTGTTCCGGCCACCGACGTCTCGCACTGATTGCCCCCGCCATTTCGGTTCTTTAGCCAGAGCATGCGTATTATCACGTTGAACGTTAACGGCATCCGGGCGGGTGCCCGCAAAGGCTTTTTCGACTGGCTGCCGCGCCAGCATGCCGATGTCATCTGTCTGCAGGAGATCAAGGGGCAGACGCATCAGCTGACGGATCCCTTGTACTGGCCGGAAGGTTTGAGCTGTTTTTACCTGGACGCCGAGAAGCCAGGGTACAGCGGCGTCGCATTGTATGCCGTGCGCGAACCGGATGAGGTCATCCAGGGGCTGGGCTGGCCGGACATGGACCGCGAGGCACGCTATCTGGAGGCCCGTTTCGGCAAGCTCAGCGTCGTCTCGCTCTACCTGCCATCCGGTTCGTCCAGCGAGGAACGGCAGGCGGTCAAATTCGACTTTCTGGAACGCTTCCTGCCGGTCATGGCCGAATTGATGCAGTCCGGTCGTGATTACGTCCTGTGCGGCGACTGGAACATCGCGCACAAGCCGATCGACCTGAAAAACTGGCGTTCGAACCAAAAGAACTCCGGCTTCCTGCCCGAGGAGCGTGCCTGGCTGGACAGGGTGTTCGACGAGCAGCATTGGGTCGATGCGTTCCGTGCCGTGAACCCTGAGCCCGATCAGTACACCTGGTGGTCGAATCGGGGGCAAGCCTGGGCCAAGAACGTGGGCTGGCGGATCGACTATCAGATCGTGACGCCGTCGCTCCGGGACTGTATCCGTTCAGCGGCCATTTACAAAGATGAGCGATTCTCCGATCACGCCCCTCTGACCATCGATTATGACTACCCATTCCCCGCGTGAGGCCTTGCTGAACCGGCGCATGCTGATTTGCGTGTTGACCGGGTTTTCCTCCGGTCTGCCGTTGTTCGTGCTGATCAGTCTGCTATCGGCCTGGCTCCGGGAGGGTGGCGTCGACCTGAAGGCGATCGGCCTGCTGGCGCTGGTCCAGTTCCCTTACATCTGGAAGTTTCTGTGGGCGCCGCTGTGCGATCGCTACGGTTTCCGTCTCGGTCGACGTCGCTCGTGGATGCTCGTCACGCAAGTGGGCTTGTCGCTGACCTTGCCGGCCTTCGGCTGGTTCGCGCCACAACCGGATCTCGCGGCTATTTCCGCCCTCGCCGTCGTCGTCGCATTCTTCTCCGCGACACAGGACATTGCGATTGACGCCTACCGCCGCGAACTGCTACGGGATGACGAGCAGGGTCTCGGCAACGTGATCCACGTGAATGCCTACAAGGTGTCGAGTTTGATTCCGGGTTCGCTGTCGCTGGTTCTGGCGGATCACCTGTCATGGCAGACGGTCTATTGGATTACCGCCTTGTTCATGCTGCCTGGTCTGCTGCTGACGCTGCTCGTCCGCGAACCTGAGGCCGCTCAGCGGGCGCCGACGACCCTGCGGCGCGCCGTGGTCGAGCCTTTTCGGGAGTTCGTCGGCCGGAACGGCTGGGTTTCCGCTCTCACCGTGCTGGCCTTCATCTTCTTCTACAAGCTGGGCGACAGCATGGCGACCGCGCTGGTCACGCCCTTCTACCTGGACATGGGCTACTCGAAAACCGAGATCGGCATGATCGCCAAACATGCCGGCTTGTGGCCTAACGTGGCCGGCGGCATTTTCGGTGGGATCTGGATGGTCTACCTGGGCACGCACCGGGCGTTGTGGGTCTTTGGCACGCTGCAGGCGCTCGTGATACTCGGCTTCGCTTGGCTGGCGACGGCAGGGCATACGCTGGTAGGTCTGGCGTCGGTTATCGGGGCCGAAGCCTTCGGCGTCGGGCTTGGCACCGCAGCGTTCGTGGCCTATATCGCCAGCACGACGAATCCGGCTTATACCGCAACCCAGTTCGCGCTGTTCACGAGTCTGGCCGCGACGCCGCGGACGCTGGCCAATGCCTTCACCGGATTTCTGGTCGAGGGGGGGGATCTGAAGCTGGGTGGGCTGACCTTGTTCCACGTCGAGGCGCTGGGCTGGGAGCGCTTCTTCTGGCTGTGTTTCATGGCGGCGGCCCCGGGCATGCTGCTGCTGTTCTTCATCGCGCCCTGGAACGGAACGCCCCGGAGCTTTGGCAGGCCGGCGGCCGAGTCCGACCGCGCGGCCTGAAGCGGCGCTACTTCTTGACGTACAGATCGGTGATCGAGCCTTCGATCATCTCGGCAGCGAAGGCAAAGGTCTCGGACAGGGTCGGATGCGGGTGAATAGTTAGCGCGATGTCCTCGACGTCGGCTCCCATCTCCAGTGCCAGCATCGCTTCCGCGATCAGGTCACCGGCATGCGGTCCGACCATGCCGACGCCGAGCAAACGCTTCGTGGCCTTGTCGCTGATCATCTTGGTCAGCCCCTCGCGCCGCCCCATGCCCAGCGCACGTCCGCTGGCAGCCCACGGGAACACGGCTTTTTCGAACTCTATCCCCTGCGCTTTGGCCTCCGCTTCGGAAAGCCCCATCCAGGCGACTTCAGGGTCGGTGTAGGCCACCGATGGAATAGACAGGGCCTGAAAGGCGCTGGGGTGTCCGGCGATCACTTCCGCAGCGACCTTACCCTGGTGCGTGGCCTTGTGCGCCAACATCGGGTTTCCGACCACGTCACCGATGGCAAAGATGTGCGGCACATTGGTGCGCTGTTTGTCATCGACCGGAATGAACCCGCGTTCGTCGACATGGATGCCGGCGCTGGCGGCCCCGATCATCGCGCCGTTTGGCTTCCTTCCTACGGCGACCAGAACCCGGTCGAACAGATCGGACGCAGGCGCCCCTTCGCCCTCGAAAGCCACCCGCAGACCGGCCTCCTCGGACTGAATGGAACTGACCTTCGTCTTCAGGAAGATGTTCTCGTACTGCTTCTGGATCCGCTGCGCAAGCGGCTTCACCAGTTCCGGGTCGCAGCCCGGAATGAGCTGGTCCATCAACTCGACAACGGTAATCTTCGAGCCCAACGCGTGATAGAAGCACGCCATTTCGAGGCCGATGATGCCGCCGCCGACGATCAGCAGCCGAGCCGGCACATCCTTGAGTTCCAGTGCGTCGGTCGAATCCATCAGGCGCGGGTCATCGTACGGAAAGCCCGGAATCTTCACCGGCGTGGAGCCGGCCGCGATGATCGCGTGGTCGAAGGTGATCGTCGTTGCGCCTTCGGGCGAATCGACGCGGATTTCCCGCTCCGAAACGAAGCTGCCCAGGCCATGCACGACCGTGACCTGGCGCTGCTTTGCCAGTCCGGCCAGACCGGTATTGAGGGTCTTGACGATACGGCCCTTCCAGTCCCGCAGCTTGTCGAGATCGATTTCCGGCGTCGCGAAACGGATGCCGAACGGGGCGCTTTCCTCGGCGTCGTGGATCACGTGTGCGACATGCAACAGGGCCTTCGACGGAATGCAGCCGACGTTCAGGCACACGCCGCCAAGCGCGGCGTAGCGCTCGATCAGCACGACGCGCTTGCCGAGGTCGGCAGCACGAAACGCGGCCGTGTAGCCGCCCGGTCCGGCGCCGAGCACGACGACCTCGGCATGCAGACTATTCCCTAGTGTAGTGGCGGAGGATTCGGTGGCCATGGTGCTCTCTAGCGTTGGTGCGATGGTATCTCGGAGGAGTTCGTGTTGTCCCTGCCGGGCCTTAATTCGGGCTGCGCGTGCTGCCGCAGGAAGTCGGTGACCGCCGTGGACGCGTTCGTTGCGGAGCCACGACTCCGCAACGAGCAAGAGATCAGAGCAGTACGCGCCGCAGGTCGCTCAGCAATTGCGCCAGGGTTGCGGCGAAGCGCGCGGCTTCGGCGCCGTCGATGACCCGATGATCGTAGGACAGCGACAGCGGCAGCATCAGTCTCGGTACCCACTGGCCGCCTTGGTAGGCCGGCTTCAGTTGGGCCTTGCAAACACCCAGAATCGAGACTTCGGGTGCGTTGACGATGGGTGTGAACGACGTGCCGCCGATGCCGCCCAGACTGGAAATCGTGAAGGTACCGCCCTGCAGATCGGTGTTGCGGAGCTTCCGATTGCGGGCGCGCACGCCCAGTTCGGCCAGTTCCGCGGCGATTTCGTAGACGCTCTTACGGTCGGCATCGCGTAGCACCGGCACCACGAGCCCATCGGGGGTGTCGACGGCAAAGCCGAGGTGGTAGTACTGCTTGAGGATCAGTTCCTCGCCGTTGGCCGCCAGAGACGCATTGAAGTTCGGGAAGGCCTTCAGTGTCGCGATGACGGCCTTCATGATGAACGGCAGCAGCGTCAGCTTGACCTCGCGCCGTTCGGCCTCCTGCTTGAGCGACACGCGGAAGGCTTCCAGGTCGGTGATGTCCGCCTCGTCCTGATGGGTGACATGTGGGATGCCCACCCAGGCGCGATGCAGGTTGGCGGCCGACAGCTTCTTGATCCGGGACATCGGCTTCCGGTCCACCGGGCCGAACTGCGAGAAATCGATCTCGACCGGCTCCGGCAGCGAGAAGCCTGACGCTGCGGTTCGCTCCGGTTGCTGGAGGCGCTGCTTGATGAAATTCTGCACATCCTCCTTCAGGATCCGGCCCTTGATGCCGGTTCCGCGAATCTGAGCGAGATCGGCGCCCAGTTCCCGCGCGAACTTCCGTACGGACGGGCTGGCGTGCGGTGGCGCCCCCTCGCTAGGTGGAGTGGTCGTTGGTGGCGGCGGTGCTACCGCGGCGGCAACCTGAGCCGGTTGTGGCGTCGCCGCCGGGGCGGAAGGGGGCGCCGTGGCGGCAGCGGGCGGCTCCGCTGCGGGCTCGGGCTTTGGCGGTGCGGCAGCTACCGGTGCCGGTTCGCTCGCGGCAGTCGGCGCGTCCCCGTCTTCGACCACCAGCGTGAGAATCGGAGATCCCTGGCTGACGCGGTCGCCCAGTTGCACCTTCACTTCCTTGACCGTGCCCCCGAACGGGGATGGTACTTCCATGGCCGCCTTGTCGCTCTCCAGTGCGATCAGTGAATCATCCGCCTTGACCGCATCACCGGTCTTGACCAGGACCTCGATGATTTCGACGTTCTTGTAGTCACCGATATCCGGAACGGATACCACCGCTTCTCGACCCATAGATGAATTCCTAGACCGTCAGAGGATTGGGCTTTTCCGGATCGATCTCGTAGCGCTTCAGCGCCTCCGTGACCTTCTCCACCGGGATCTGGCCTTCATCGGCCAGGGATTTAAGCGCGGCGACCGCGATGTAGTAACGGTCAACCTCGAAGAAACGGCGCAGCGCCTTGCGGCCGTCGCTGCGGCCGTAGCCATCGGTGCCGAGGACCGTGTAGTGGCGCGGTACCCAGGCGCGGATCATGTCGGGCACGGTCTTCATGTAGTCCGTTGCCGCGACGATGGGGCCTTTGGTGGGCGCCAGGCATTCCTCGACGTAACTGATTCGCTTTGGTTGGTCTGGATGCAACAGGTTCCAGCGTTCCTTTTCGAGCGCGTCGCGCCGCAACTCGCCAAAGCTTGTGGCGCTCCAGACGTTGGCCTTGATGCCAAAGTCGTCGTCGAGGAGTTTCGCCGCGGCGATGCTCTCGCGCAGGATCGTGCCGCTGCCGAGCAGTTGTACGGAGGCTTTTTTTCCCGCGTCGAGGATCTGGTACAGACCCTTGATGATCCCTTGCTCGGATCCCTTCGGCATGTCCGGATGCGCGTAGTTTTCGTTCATGACAGTGATGTAGTAGAAGACACTCTCGCCTTCCTGATACATCCGGCGCAGGCCGTCCTGAACAATGACAGCCAGTTCGTAGGCGAACGTCGGGTCGTAGCTGACGCAGTTGGGAATCGCTGACATCGTGAGCAGGCTATGACCGTCCTGATGCTGCAGACCTTCCCCGGCCAGCGTCGTGCGGCCGGCCGTTCCGCCCATAAGGAAGCCGCGTACCTGCATGTCGCCCGCGGCCCAGAGCAGATCGCCGACCCGCTGATAGCCGAACATCGAATAGTAGATGTAGAACGGGATCATCTGCACGCCGCAACTGCTGTAAGCCGTTCCTGCGGCGATCCACGAGCAGGCGGAGCCCGCTTCGTTGATTCCTTCCTCGAGGATTTGCCCGGTCTTGTCCTCGCGGTAGTACATGATCTGGTCGGCGTCTTCAGGTGTGTAGAGCTGGCCGACCGACGAATAGATGCTGTACTGGCGGAACAAGCCTTCCATGCCGAAGGTCCGGGCCTCATCCGGCACGATGGGGACGATGTACTTGCCAAGCTTCTTGTCGCGCAGCAGGATCGTCAGCATGCGGACGAAGACCATCGTCGTCGACAGTTCCCGGTCCTCGCTGTTCTTCAGCAGGCTCTCGAACAGGCTGAGATCCGGTACCTGCAGCAACGGCGCCTGCTCGCGACGAGCGGGCAGGTAGCCGCCGAGCGCCTGCCGGCGCTCCTGCAGATACTTCATCTCCGGGCTATCCTCGGGTGGCTTGTAGAACGGGATTTCCGCCAGGCGGTCATCCGAGACCGGGATGTTGAAGCGGTCGCGGAAGGCGCGCAGCGCCTCCTCGTTCATTTTCTTCTGCTGGTGCGTGATGTTCTGGCCTTCGCCCGCGCGGCCCATGCCGTAGCCCTTGACGGTCTTGGCCAGGATCACGGTCGGCTGACCCTTGTGGTGCACGGCCGCATGGTAGGCCGCGTAAACCTTGTGGGGGTCATGACCGCCGCGGTTGAGGCGCCAGATGTCCTCGTCCGACATGTTGGCGACCATCTCGAGCAACTCGGGGTACTTGCCGAAGAAGTGTTGGCGGGTGTAGGCGCCGCCCTTGGCCTTATAGTTTTGATACTCGCCGTCCACGGCCTCTTCCATGCGCTTGATCAGCAGGCCGGAATGGTCCTTCAGGAACAGCGGATCCCAGTATGAGCCCCAGATGACCTTGATCACGTTCCAGCCAGCGCCGCGGAATTCCGCTTCCAGTTCCTGGATGATCTTGCCGTCGCCGCGCACCGGACCATCGAGACGCTGCAGATTGCAGTTGATTACGAAGACCAGGTTGTCCAGCTTCTCGCGTCCGGCCAGGCCGATCGCACCGCGGGATTCCGGCTCGTCCATTTCGCCGTCGCCGCCGAAAAACCAGACCTTGCGTTCTTCGGTCTTGAGGATGTCGCGGTTCTGGAGATACTTCAGAAAGCGGGCCTGATAGATCGACATGATGGGACCAAGCCCCATCGATACGGTCGGAAACTGCCAGAAATCCGGCATCAGCCATGGATGCGGGTAAGACGACAGGCCGCCGCCGTCCACCTCCTGGCGGAAACGTTTGAGCTGCTCTTCGGTCAATCGGCCTTCCAGGTAAGCGCGAGAATAAATGCCCGGCGCCGCATGGCCCTGGAAGTAGATCAGGTCGCCGCCATGTTCCTTGGTGGGCGCCCGCCAGAAATGGTTGAATCCGACATCGTAGAGCGTGGCCGCCGACGCGAAGCTGGCGATATGCCCGCCATATTCGCTCGACTTGCGGTTGGCTTGCAGTACCATCGCCAGCGCGTTCCAGCGCACGTATGAACGGATGCGGCCCTCGATTTCCTGGTCGCCCGGGATGCGGGCTTCCATTTGCGGCGGGATGGTGTTGAGGTAGGCCGTATTCGCCTTGTACGGCAGGTTCGCGCCCGAGCGGCGAGCCTTCTCGACGAGGGACTCGATCAGGAAGTGCGCCCGCTCGATTCCCTCCTGCTCGATGACCGCGGCCAGCGCATCGAGCCATTCCCGTGTCTCGCCGGGGTCGACATCGTGGTCGTGTGGGACTTGCGCGAGCGTGAGGGGATTGACTGCTGCCATGTGTGCCTTTACGTACGCTGGGGTTTGAACAATCGGCGGATTATAGTCTTACCGCTCCCTTGGTATCCATGCCCCAAGGGGGAAACGGTTTGTGGACGGAGAGGGATGGCGCGCGGGCGTTTTCACTCAGTGCGCGAACAGGGAGAACAGGTTGCGGGCCGCAGTCTCAGGGTCGTTTTCACCGAAGACGGCATCGACCACGGCCAGCAGATCCGCGCCTGCTTCGATGAGCTCCACGCCATTCTTCTTCGTGATGCCTCCGATCGCGACGATCGGGACTGCCAGCCGTGATCGGGCGGCTCGCAAGGTATCGAGATGAGCGGGAGAGGCCAGAGGTTTGGTGACTGAGGAGAAGAACCGGCCGAAAGCGACATAGTCTGCACCCTGGGTCGCCGCATCTTCGGCTCGTGCCAACGAGTCGTAACAGGAGATGCCGATGATCGACCGCGCGCCCAGTAAGGCGCGGGCTTCCGTTATCGAAACGTCCTCGCGGCCCAAATGTACGCCGTCCGCCCCGATGCTGGCCGCTAACTCGGCGTCATCGTTGATGATGAGCGGGACGTTGAATTCCCGGCAGATGCCGCTCAGAAGCGAGGCCTTGCGGGCCCGTTCCGAAGGCCGCTTCTCGCGCAACTGAACTACAGCGGCGCCACCCTTCAAGGCGCTCGTGACCGAGGCGGTAAGCGCCTCGTGCGGCTCACCATCGCGCGTGATGACGTAAAGACCGCGGCGCGGGAACGGCAACGGGCCCATGCGCCTGGTCAGGCGTAACGCCTCACCAGCGACCCGGTTACCAGCCCCATGGGCCCCACATGCCCCAATTCATCGCCGCGTCTTCGTTCATCATTGCCGCCTGCCGCTGTTCGTCGGCAATCGACTTCTGTATAGCGAGCTGCTGATAGCGCTGATAAGCCGCGCCGTCACCAGCGTAGAGGCATTGGCAATATTTGGCGTCGGCGTAGATGAAACGCACCGAGTCGTTTTCGTTGTGCGGAACCAGTTTGAGTTGGGTCAGCGTCTGGAGGTGGGCTTTTTTGTCCGGTGTGTCAGCGTATTTGATCTGGAAGCCCGACGCCGCGAGCATCTGCTCGATGTCGGTGACCTCGTTGCGCTCGATTGCGGCGCACCCACTCATCAGACCGGCCACGGCTGCCGCGATGATCACGCCCCGGATGTTCTCTATGCCCATGCCTCGAATCCCTCGTGTGACGAAATACCCAGAGGAACTATTATGCCGGAAGTTCGTGCTGGCTGCCCTCGCCTTGGCCGACCCACGGCCGGTTCGTGCCTAACCGTGTTCCCACAGTTCTACAGACCGCCCCCATACGGGCCCCACATATCCCAGCGCATGCGGTTGGCGTGGTTCCACATGGTCTGTTGCCGCTGCTGGTCCATCTTGGAATTTTTGCGCGCGTAGTCCTGGTACCGCTTGTAGGCGGCCTGATCGCCAACATAGAGGCACTGGCAGTAGGTCGCGTCGGCATAAACAAAGCGGGGCTTGTCGCCGTCCTTGTGCCCGGTGATATCCAGTTGTGGAAGTGACTGGAGGTGCGCCAATTTTTCGGGCGTATCCGCGAGCTTCTCTTCGAATCCCGCAGCGATGAGCATTCGTTCGACTTCCGTGACCTGATCCTTCTCCATGGTCGCGCAACCCGACGCAGCAAAGGCTACAAGAAACGTGGTCAGGCTTCCGACCGAGTTCGGACGCAGTCGTGGTGCGACGTTGATGTTCATCATCGGGTTTCGGTTCTCCGACTTGGTTATGGGTGGATCGGCAGCGTCTGCCGTCGCCGACGAGCAGGCAGGCGGGTCCGCTTGCGCCATCTCTCCCGGATACTACACGGGATCCGCGCAGCTTGACAAAGGACTAGACTGAGCCACCGTCGGGGCGTGCTTTTGGTGAGGCTCGCAAGCGGAAGGACTGTGGCGGGGTTGAACTGATCGCTTGGTCGGATCGTCCTTGAGTAGGTTGCCGGTTGGGGGCAGCAGGCCGGCCCTTCGACGATGACTCCCGTCATTCAAGAGCGCTTCGCAGCGAGGAGCCGGCCCGGTTCAGGTCGGCGGGACGCTGCATGCTACGAGGGCGAGCTGTAGGCCGAGCGGGTGCGTGCAGCCAGACGCCAAGGCTCAGGATGCCCAGTACGGCAAGGATCCCGTCGGCGACCCAGACCCAGAACAAACGGGCTCCCGCCTGCGTCATGAGTTCGGCTCCCAGTTGATTGCGAATCTCCTGCAGCAGGTCGGTGCTCGCTTCGCGATAGACCAGATAGCTGGCCACAGCGATGACGAGCAGACCGAACAGGCGCCGGAGCGCCGTTGCATTGACGAAGCGCGCGATCAGCGCACCCAGAAAGCTGCCGCCGACCGTCCCACCGACGATGATGCCGGCCAGATCGAGATCGATGCTGACATGCTGGCTGTGTCCCGCGAGGGCGGCGAAAGACTGCAATGCCAGCACCATCAGCGAAGTGCCGACGGCCGACTGCATCGGCAGCCCACCGAGCAAAGCCAGGGCGGGCACGATCAGAAAGCCGCCGCCGGCACCGACCAGTCCGGTGAGGCAGCCTACCAGAATGCCGTCGAACGCGATGGCCAATAGCGGCAGGTGGGCCGGACACAGCGGGCCTCCGAGCTCACTTTCGGGTGCCCGCCGGCTGCTGCTCAGCATCGCAAATGCCGTCCCAAACATCAGCATCGCGAAGGTCAGCAGCAGGATGCCGCTCGGAACGAACTCGGCCAGACGCCCGCCGGCGTAGGCGCCGAGCATGCTGGCGAGCCCGAACGAAAGGCCGGTTTTCCAGCAGACACTCCCGCGCAGGGCGCGACCAATCATGGCCACCGCGCTGGTCGTCCCAACGACCAGCAGCGAGGTCGCGATGGCCGCTTTGGGCTCCATGTGGACGAGATACACCAACATGGGTAGCGTCAGTATCGAGCCGCCGCCGCCGAGCAGCCCCAACAGCAGTCCGATCCCTGCCGAGAGGACAACGATCAAGGTCATCGCCGCTGTCCCCCGCTGTATTCGACGAACGGTGCGCTGTGGGTGTCTGGCGTTGCAGTGCGGCTCATCGAAGCGGTTGGTTGGGGTAGTGGCGATGCACCGGAATGCCAGCTACTTCCGTGCCAGGGAATGGCAACGGGGCGTGCGTTGCAGCACGGGCTCGGGTGGCCGCAGGCCGCGGGGCTGGGGATCTCGCGAGAGAGGGGGGTTCGAATGTCTCGGTGTGTTTCGTAGTGAAACGTGTGAGGCGCCTTGAAACGGGCGCCTTAGCGCTCCGCTCGGCGGTCAATGTGCGGGACTGGGAAAATCTTGACGGGCTGCGCGGACGGCCCGGATGCGCAGTTCGCGGAGTGCCTGTCCGAAGGCTTCGCCGTTAAGCCCACGTCCCGTCAGTGCCTCGGTCTTTACCCCGCGGGCGGCGTTGCGCGCTGCGCGGATCCAGTCGGCTTGCGGGTAAGGTCGGTCCTCATAACCTGCACGCCCGCGGGCGTCGGCTTCGCAGGCCAGGAGAAAGTTCTCGGTATCGTCACCGCGATGAAAGGCGTCGATGCGCTGGAGCAGGTCGACGAGCGTCGCGGCACGCAATTCGAAGACACGGTGACACGTCCCGTGATGGAGCATGACCTTCTCGGCCAGTTTGCGATAGGCATTCGGAACCTTGAGCCGAGTGCACAGATCGCGGAGCGGGGCGAGCCCGCGCTGTTCGTGTCCGTGATGACGCGGGATTAGCTCCGGCGGTGTGGTGCCTTTGCCCAGGTCGTGCATCAATGCCGCGAAGCGCACGCAAGCATCTTGGCTTAGACGGACCGCCTGGTCGAGCACCATCAGGGTATGCAACCCGGTGTCGATCTCCGGATGGTACTCAGCTCGTTGCGGGACACCGAACAGGCGTTCGATCTCCGGAAACAGCACGCGCAACGCACCGCAGGATCTCAACGTCTCGAAAAAGGCGCGAGGCGCCTCTTCGCCCAGCGCGCGTTCCATTTCCTGCCAGACCCGCTCCGGCACCAGCGCGTCAGCTTCCCCGGCCGCGACCATGTCACCCATCAGGCGCCGGGTTTCGTCGGCAACGGTAAATCCGAGGGGCGCATAGCGGGCAGCGAAGCGGGCAATCCTTAGAATCCGGACCGGGTCCTCCCGGAATGCCGGCGACACGTGGCGCAGGCAGCGGCCTTCGAGATCACGCTGGCCTCCGTAAGGATCGATCAGCCGGCCGTTCTCATCGATTGCCATCGCGTTGATGGTGAGGTCACGTCGGAGCAGGTCGTCCTCGAGCGTGACGTCGGGGCCGGTGTGCACGGCGAAGCCGCGGTATCCTGGCCCCGTTTTGCGCTCGGTCCGTGCCAGTGCGTGCTCTTCGTGCGTTTTCGGGTGCAAAAATACCGGAAAGTCCTTGCCGACGGGCTTGAACCCCAGTGCGATCATCTGCTCTGGCGTGGCGCCGATTACGACCCAGTCGCGTTCGGAAATCGGTCGCCCCAGGAGTTGGTCGCGCACGGCGCCGCCGACGAGATAGCGCTTCATCTTGCGGTTATTGAAGGGATACCTGATAGGATTCGAGCATTCTAATCGGGGCGTAACGGTCTATGTGGGAATCCCTGCTGCTGTACCTGATCTGTGGGGCCATCGCCGGTCTAGCGGCCGGTTTGTTCGGTATCGGTGGCGGCATCGTGATCGTGCCGTTTCTCGCCTGGTTGCTTCCAGGTCAAGGGTTCCCGGATTCTCTCGTGATGCTGTCGGCAGTCGCAACATCGCTGGCGACCATCGTCGTCACGTCCATATCATCGGTTTCCGCGCATCACCGCCAAGGCGCGGTCTCATGGCCCACCGTTTGGCGTCTGGCGCCCGGCCTCGTTCTCGGTTCGATCGTGGGGCCACTGGTCGCCCGACATTTGCCGGTGCCGGTGTTCAAGTCGCTGTTCGGCCTGTTCCTGTGGTGGGTGGCTGTTCGGACTTTGGGTCACACGCGGCGCGGCGCCCCAATGCGCCCGACTGCGGGCGCGGCCTTTGCCGCTTTCGGGACACTGATCGGGCTTTCATCGGCGGTACTCGGTATCGGCGGAGGCACCTTGAGCGTGCCGTACCTGTTGCGTAACGGTTATCCAATGACCGAAGCCGTTGCCGTGGCCGGTGCCTGCGGATTTCCGATCGCAATCGTCGGCACGGCGACCTACCTCTTGCTAGGCTGGTCGCAGGCCACGATGCCCGTGCCGAGTATTGGCTATGTTTTTCTGCCTGCCTTCGTCGGCATCGTCGCGGCCAGCGTGCCCGCTGCCGCCGTGGGCGCACGACTCGCGCACCGGCTCCCGACGCGACGACTGAAGCAGGCGTTTGCGCTGATCCTGATCGGTGTCGGTGCCCGCTTGCTCTGGCAGGGCGGAATGCCACTGGGTTCAGCGCTGTGGCAAACCCTGCGACCGTTGATCATCGAGTGAGGTTCGCTATGTCGAAACCGCGTGTGGAGATCGAGTACTGTACCCAATGTCGCTGGCTGCTGCGCGCGGCATGGCTAGCGCAGGAGTTGCTGACCACGTTCGAACAGGAACTCGGCGCGGTCAGTCTCGTGCCGGGCACCGGAGGCGTATTCGTTGTTGCGGTGGATGGAGTGGTCGTCTGGTCCCGCAAAGACGAGGGACGCTTTCCGGAGGCGAAGGAATTGAAACAGCGGGTTCGTGACCTGATCGCGCCGGAGCGGCACCTCGGCCATTCGGATCGGGGCGCACAATTGGGCTGAGCAGAGCGCGGATTTGGTCCGCGCTGCGCCCTGTTGGCAAATCGCGGTGAACCGAGACAGGGATGACCGTCTGGCCTTGATCGGGCTGACAGATCGCAAAGTGGTGCATCGGTCACGGCAGGGCTCGGCGAGCCGCCCTATACCTCCGGGCCATGAACGCGCAAAAGACATTCGGTTTCACGTTGATCGAGTTGATGGTCACCGTATCGATCGCAGCGATCGTGCTGACGCTTGGGGTGCCGGGCTACACTCAAATGATTCAGAACAACCGCATGAGCGCCCAAGCCAATGAGTTCGTGGCATTTCTGAATCTCGCTCGCAGCGAGGCGGTAAAGCGAGGTACACGCGTGACCCTCTGTAAGAGTGCCGATGGGGCGAGTTGCAGCGGCTCGGGTGCGTGGGATCAGGGATGGATTGTCATCGTCGACAGCAACAACAATGCGACCGCGGATGAGGGATCGCCGCTGGCCGTGCATTCCGACCTCGGCACCTCAAGCCTGTCGGGTAACTCTTCTGTCGCTTCCTACATCTCGTTCGTTGGTGCCGGTGTTACTCAACTCACCTCGGGCGGTTTCCAGGCGGGAACGCTCACCTTGTGTTCCGGTATCTCCAGCATCCAGGGCCGCTCCATCGTGGTCAGTCGCACCGGGCGGGCGACCGTGAATAAGGTGTCGTGCTCGTGAATCACAGACATTCCCGTAGCGCCATTCAGGTCGGCACGCGCGAAGCAGGCTTCACCCTGATCGAGGTATTGGTCGCCGCGCTCGTGCTGGGACTTGGCCTTTTGGGGCTTGCCGGCTTGCAGGTCATGAGCCTGCGCAACAACCAGAGTGCCCATTTCCGATCGGTTGCCACGCAAGCGGCCTACGATATGGTCGATCGAATGCGTGCCAACCGGATCGGACTCGCCGACGGGAACTATCACAACGTCGTCGCCAGCGCCGATGATTGCGTTGCGAGCGCATGCACGCCGCTGCAGATGGCGGGCTACGACTTTGCGCAATGGTCAAACCACCTGGCGGCTGATTTGCCCCTCGGTACCGGTACCGTGTGCCGTGACGGCACACCCGAGACAGCCGATTGCGATGGGCAGGGTAGCGCCTATGCGGTCAGGATCTCATGGGACGACGATCGCTCCGGTGCGGTCGACGCAAACGATCCCGCCTTCGTAACGAGTTTTCAGCCATGACTCATCGTCTGACTCAATCCGGAGGACATGTTGCGCCCCGGCCCGGTCTAGATTGGGGTCGCATGGGCGGTTTCTCGCTCGTCGAAGTAATGATCGGTTTGACGGCGGGCCTGATCCTCATCGCAGGCATTGGGCAGATCTATCTCGGCAGCCGGCAGACCTACCGGCTTCAGGAGGGGCAGGCGCGGCTGCAGGAGGACGGGCGCTTTGTGATCGAATTCCTGAAGAAGAACATCCGGATTGCCGGCTATCGCAGCATTCCCTGGAATACCGGTCCGGTTGCTTTTCCGGCGCGCGCCACCGTACCGAGTTTCAGCACCGGGCAAGTGATAACCGGTACCGCAGATTCGGTCAGCATCCGGTTGCAAGGAGCGGGCGATGGCAAGGGTGATGCCGATGATCGGGTCGCGGACTGTCTGGGCGCTGCGTTAGATCGATGCGACGTTGCGATAAACACCTTTGCAGCCGACATCGACGATGCCGAGTTGGAATGTAGCGTGATAGTCGTCACCATGACACAAGAGCAGAACGAGGCGACGCCGCAGCTGAATGAATGTTCCGCTACTGCTGGAGTTACAGCCCGAACGATTACCCTGAAGAGCCCGCAGCCATTAGTCAGTGGATTTGGCAACCTCAATGTGCTTTATGGTTTATACACGGGTGGTACGTTGCCGACGATCCGATATCTCCCGGCGATCAGCGTTCCCGCTGGTTCTTGGGGTAACGTTGTCAGTGTCAGGATAGGCTTCGAACTGCGCTCTGAAGACAATCTGATTGCTGCACCACAGACCTATGTGTTCAATGGCGTAGAGGTTACCGATCGCCGGCTGCGCCGCAGCTTTGAGACGACCATTGCACTCCGCAATAAGCTGCCTTGAATCATGAACGCGACCGACAGGCTTGGCCTTAATGCTACTACTCAGTCCGGCGCGGCTCTAATTACGGGCCTCCTGATGCTGCTGGTCATGACGCTGATTGGTGTAACGGCGATGCGGGTCACGAATCTCGAAGAGAAGATGGCAGGCAATCTACGGGATCGGAATGTGGCGTTCCAGGCTGCCGAGACCGCACTTAGAGCCGGAGAGCGCTGTGTCTCGGCAGCAAACGGGCTTCAGGATTGCGTCGCTGGTCTATATTCCGAGAATGACTATAACCGCGATGCCACAGCCAACGATCCGCTCCCACTGCTGGATGCGTCGTTCTGGGATTCATCGGGTGTCATGACCTACAGCGGAGCCAACTTGGCGGCAGTATCGGTCGGACCTCGCTATGTCGTCGAAGAAATTCCCTATCTGTGTGCGCCGGTCAGTTTGGAAGTCGCTCCAGTCGAGCGATGCTACTTTCGGATAACGGGAAGAGGTATCGGGGGCACGACGAGCGCGGAAGTTATTCTACAGTCGGTTCATAAACGTTAGCGAGCCTGGGGCTGCTCCGGAGGTTGCCGTGTCCAAATACACTTCCTTCGTAAGCTCAATCGGTCGTTCCTTCGGTCGCGCATTCTTTGCCGCCATCTGTGTGGCAAATTCGGCGACATCCTCGGCAGGTGCCATTGCGCAGTCGCCGCTGTTTCTGGGCGTTAACGCCCCACCTTTGGTCTTGATTACCATGGGGCGCGACCACAAGCTGTACTATGAGGCTTATAACGACGCATCCGATCTGAACGGTGACGGTGTCCTAGATGTTGGCTATAACCCTGCCATCGATTATTTCGGTTACTTCGATTCCTATAAGTGCTACTCCTATGGGAGTGGCGTCTTTTCGCCCACTGCGAGAACGATGACGAAGAAATGTTCAGGAGAGTGGAGTGGAGACTTCCTGAATTATCTGACGACATCCCGCATGGATGCGCTGCGAAAGGTTCTATATGGCGGCTACCGCAGCACGGACTCGACCGCCGAGACGATTCTCGAGCGAGTGTTCATCCCGCAGGATGCGCATAGTTGGGGCAAGGAATACAAGGATGTCACGACCAATGGTTTCGACATTTCTCAGTACACACCGTTGTCCGCTCCCTACCCCGGAACACGGCACCTCTTCGCCAATACGACACTCTACGGGACCAGCGATCCGCTGCTGCGTGTCCTGACCGACAGTGCCTACCGTGTCTGGGAATGGCTGTCGATCGAGCGACCTGTTGCCGGTACTCAATGCGCAACCGGAAACAATACTCGGGCCAATTGCGCCACGAGCGGTTCCACGTATTGGGAGATCGTCCCTTCCGGATACTTTTCGAATCTGACGCAGACGACCTACCTTACACCGGGCTACACGAGCTCGCCCGTCGACGGCCCTGCCTTTACTTCGCTTGTTTCGACGTATGGTACCACTGCGAATCGCTCAGGCTCGGGGCCGGCGGCGAATGTAAATGGCTCTGGAAATCCTTTCGGCGCTGGTGACTATTACTTTACGTTGTTCGATGGGCAGTTGGTCATTCCGGAGGGAGCCGGTGGAACCTACACCTTTGCCGTGGATGGTGACGATGCAGTCGATGTGCTGATCGACGGCTCAGTCATAGCCAGTTGGTATGGCCAGCATTCCAAGTGCGACTGCACGACACATAGTGGCAGCGTCACGCTGGCGGCTGGGGCTCACACCTTCAGGTTCCGGCATCAAGAGCGCAACGGTAACGACTACTACTACTTGCGTTGGCAACGCACGATCCCGGCATCGACAATGACCGACTACACCGTACGTGTCAAAGCCTGTGTCGACGGCCTGCTGGAAACCGACTGCAAGGCCTACAAGTCGGGCAGCACAACGATCTACAAGCCGACGGGATTGCTCCATGAGCATGGCGAGGATGACGCCATGATGTTCGGTCTGTTGAGCGGTTCTTATACGAAGAATACATCGGGCGGAATCATCCGCAAGAATGTGCTGTCTTTCAGAAACGAGGTCAATGCGGCGACGGGACAATTTATCAATGGTGTCGGTGGGATTGTCGAGACGATCAACAAGCTCAAGACGGTGGGCTTCGGATCGGGCTATTCCTACGACCAAAATTGCACGGTCCCGGAAGTCAATCAACCGCTGCGTGAGGGCTATTGCCGCATGTGGGGCAATCCAATCGGCGAAATGATCTATGAAGGCCTCCGATATTTTTCGGGGAAGTCAGGTCCAACGTCGGATTTCTCGATCGGGACTTCGGGGGACGATGCGAACCTGGGGTTGCCGAAGCCGAACTGGCTAAATCCATATTCTGGCAATATGGGGACAACCTACCCCTCGGGCTACCCCACTTGTTCGCGCCCCAGTCAACTTATCATCAGCGATATCAATCCCTCCTATGACACGGATAAGGTTCCTGGAACCAGCTTCGGCAGTTATTCTGGAGACCTGTCAGGCTTTAATGCGTCCACCGAAGCCGGGAAGATATGGGGTGGTGAATCCGAAGCGACAAGAGTATTTATTGGTGAATCACAGGCCAACACGCCAAGTTACGATGGTGCGCCAACCCCAAAGACCGTCAACAGCTTCAATAACATTAGGGGTTTGGCACCGGAAGAGCCGACGCGGGAAGGTGGCTTCTATTCCGCCGCCGCGGCGCTGTTCGGCAAGACGCATGACCTGAATGCCGTCAGCGGGCCACAGAAGACCGATACTTTTTCGGTGGTACTCGCCTCGCCGCTGCCGCGTATCGAGATTCCGGTTGCGGGGCAGACGGTCACGCTGGTGCCCTTCGGCAAGACGGTTGGCGGTTGCGGCACGTTCAACCGAAATCAGGGTTACTACCAGCCGACCAACACGATCGTCGACTTTTACGTCGATACGATTCGGAACACGGCGGCCATCAACTACGATGCGTCCATAAACGGGGGGCGCCCCTACGGCAAGTTCCGAATCAATTATGAGGATTCGGAGTACGGCTCGGACCACGACATGGATGCCATCGTCGAATACACGTTTGCAGTGCAGGCAGACAATGCCGTCAGCATCGCGCTGCGTTCGGACTACGCGGCCGGTGGCTGCATACAGCACATGGGTTACGTGATCTCCGGCACCACTGCGGACGGAACCTATCTCGAGGTGCGGGACTCCGATACGAACAGTGATGTCGACTACTTCCTCGACACGCCACCGGGGCAGCTTCCCGGAGGGACGTGGAGCGACGGACAGGGGTTACCGCTGACTACCTCGCGCGCCTTCAGTGTCGGCAGCACGACCTCGGCATCCTACCTGAAGCATGACCCGCTCTGGTATGCGGCTAAGTGGGGTGGCTTCTTTGACAAGAAGAATCCTTCCACCAACCTGGGTAACGATCAGCTCGATGGTGATGAGTGGGACCTTGATCACGACGGCGTCCCTGACAGTTATTTCCTGGTCACGAATGCCGGCAAGCTGAAGGAGCAACTGACCAAGGCTTTCAACGAAATCAAGGCACGCGTGGGGTCGGCGGCCAGTATCGCCACTAACTCGACTCGGCTCGACACCGGTACGCACATCTATCAAGCCAAGTTCAACAGTGAGGATTGGAGCGGACAGTTGCTCGCTTTCCAGATCAGTTCCAATGGCTCAATCACTGACCGATCAATCAACGGTGTCAGGGACGGAATCATTGACGCCAAGGATGCACTGTGGGATGCGCGCGACAATCTACCGGCGGCGGGTGAGCGCGCTGTCTTCTCCTACGATCCGACGCCTGCCGATCCGGGTGGGATTGCCTTCCAATGGACCAATCTAAACGATACCCAGCAACTGGCGTTGGCCGGCACGGCCGATGACAACAGCCAGTCGGGGCTGGATCTGGTGGCTTACCTGCGCGGCGATCAATCGAAAGAGAAGAACAACGGGCCGTTCCGGCCACGGGAGACGGTGCTGGGAGATATCGTCAACTCAGATCCCCTCTTTGTTGGCAGCGAGAACTTCGGCTACAAGACCCTACCAGCTGGCGGCAGCGCCTACGCGAGTTTTCTCTCCAACAAGGAGAGCCGGGTGAAGATGTTATATGTCGGTGCCAACGACGGGATGCTGCATGCCTTCCGAGTCGATACCGGAGCTGAATTGTTCGCTTACTTGCCCGGCCTGCTGGTCGACAGTCATCTAGCCACCTTGGCCTCCGAACCTTACGCGCACCGTTATTTTGTCGATGGTTCGCCCCGTGCCGGCGATGCGTATCTTGACGGGGCGTGGCACACCATTCTGGTGGGAACGACCGGTGCCGGTGGCCGCGGGGTGTTCGCGCTGGATGTGACCAATCCCGCCGCGTTCAGCGCCAGCAATGTGCTGTGGGAATTTACGGCGACGAGCGACGCCGACCTGGGGTATACGCTACCGCAACCATCGGTGGTTCACATGGCGGACGGATCTTGGGCGGCTGTTGTCGCCAATGGATACAACAGTCCGGCAGGCCATGCGGTGCTGTTCATTCTTGATCTACGTGACGGCAGTGTGATCCGCAAGATCGATACCGGAGCCACTGGGAATACCGTTATCAGCAAGAACGGCCTCTCGACACCGATTGCGATCGACAAGGATCAGGATCGAGTCGTTGACTACATCTATGCCGGCGATCTCGTGGGTAACTTATGGAAATTCGATGTCAGCGATCCTGATCCCGGGGCATGGGGTGTTGCGGGCGGCACGTCGCCGTTCTTCGTTGCGTGCGCCTCTTCCACGGTTCCCTGCAGCGATGCCAACCGTCAGCCGATCACCGGCAAGCCGCAGGTAGGCAAGGCCACGGACGCGATGCAGGTGGAGCGGGGCGGTGGACTGATGGTCTATTTCGGGACAGGCAAGTATTTTGAGGACGGCGACAGCATCGTCCCTGAAGATCCCCAACTCCAGACCTTTTACGGCCTCTGGGATACAGATCCGGACGACGGGACGCTCGACGCCATTTCCGGCCGCGGTGAACTCCAGGGACAGTCCATAGTGGCTGAAACGAGCAAGGGCGCGTTCGACCTCAGGGTCACGACGAGCAATCCCGTCAACTACGCTGATGCGGCGGTTGTCGTCAAGGATGAAGCGGGTAACGACTTAACGCTGCAACCCCAGAAGGGATGGTATCTGGATCTCAAACCGGCATCGGGAGTAAAACAGGGCGAGCGGGTCGTCACCTACCCTCTGTTGCGCGGCGAACGCGTGATCTTCGTTACGGTGATTCCATCGCCGAATCCCTGCGACTACGGCGGAACGAGCTGGTTGATGGAACTGGCGGCGAGCAGTGGCCAACGGTCGGCTTCCGCGCCTTTCGATATCTACGGGGCGAACGGAGCACCGGATGGCGTCATCAACACGCAAGATCTGGTCAGCGCGATGGTAGGGGCAGCCACCAGGGATCTCGCGCCCTCCGGAAAGAAGTCGAACATCGGCATCATCAAGACGCCGGGCGTGATCGGAGGCGGAGAACTGGAATACAAATACACCAGCGGTTCCAGCGGGGAGTTGGAAGTGACGACCGAAACAGGGGCGGATGCGGGTGGCCGCCAAACCTGGATTCAGTTGCGCTGACCGTCTGCGGCACATCGTTTGGAGCGCAACGACCATGAACGATCACGATTTGCTTAATCCTCGTGGTTTCACACTGATCGAACTGATGATCACCGTAGCGATCGTCGGCATTTTGGCGATGATTGCGGTACCGAGCTACACCTCCCATCTGGCCAATGTCCGCAGGGCTGAGGCGCAAGGCTCACTGATGGAACTGGCGAACTTCATGGAGCGCTTTTACACGGAAAACATGAGTTACCTCTGCGTGCGCGAATATGCGCCGACCTGCACGGCAGTGGGGTCGCCTCCCACGCTGCCATTCACGCAGGCGCCCAAGGAGGGTGCACCCAAGGTTTACAACCTTGCGCTGCAGGCGGCCGCAAGCACCTACACGCTTCAGGCGACCCCGATTGCCGGCGGTCCGCAGGCCGAAAATGGCGCCATGGAACTCGATCATACCGGCGCGCGCCGCTGGGACAAGAACAACGATGGGGCCTTCAGCGGCGAAACCTCGTGGTCGCGTTAGGCTTCGGACTGTAGTCGACCCAAGAGTGCGCCCGGACGGTGCCATGCCTTGGGGGACTCGTAAGTGCCGTTCGTTCTATGGCCGATAGCCGTTCAGCCCCGCTGCAACAAGGCGCGTAACCGCTCCCAGTCGAACGACGGTCCCGGATCTGTCTTGCGGTCAGGGGCGATGTCGCTGTGACCTGTGATGCGCTCCGGCGACAGGGTCGGATACGTCTTCAGCAGCGTGCCGATGACTTCCGCCAGTCGATGGTATTGCTCGTCGGTGTACGGGACCGTCTCAGTCCCTTCGAGTTCGATCCCGATGGAAAAGTCATTGCAGGCGGCGCGGTCGCAGTAACGCGAGACGCCAGCATGGTAGGCGCGCTTGTGAAAGGGAACGTATTGCACGATCTCGCCGTCGCGGCGTAGCAGCAGGTGACTGGAAACGCGTAGATTAACAATGCCTTCGAAGTAGGGGTGGGCAGAAGGCTCAAGCGTGTTCGAAAACAGCCGGTCGATCCACTCGCCGCCGAATTCTCCGGGCGGCAGGCTGATGCAGTGGATGACGATCAGGCTGATGTCGTTTTCATCAGGACGGTCGTCGAAGTTGGGCGTTGCGCCGCGCCGCGCCGCGCTCAACCAGCCCTGATCGATTGCTCCGCCGGCTGTCGTGATCTGCACTGTCATTTGTTGTCGTCCGGGTGAATTGCGGGGCGCGTCACGAACGGAAAGTGGGCGCTTGGTAGCCGACTGGGCCGACGCTTGCCTGACCGGTTGCCGCGTGTATGATTGGCCTCTCCGAAATCCGTCGCGCCAGGATCGCCATGTCCATTCGAGTGCGTTATTTTGCCAGCCTCCGGGAAAAGATGGGCCGTGTCGAGGAAACCTTGGCGGCCGAAGGGCTCGAAACCGTATCCGATGTCTGGAAAGCGGTCAGCGAAGGACGACCACTGCCCGAACAGATTCTGTGCGCGGTGAACATGGACTACGCCACGCCGGAGTCGCTGGTCGCAGACGGTGATGAGGTCGCCTTTTTTCCACCGGTCACGGGGGGTTAACTGTGACGGTCGAGTTGCGCCCGACGCCGTTCGAGCCGTTTGCCGAGTTAAGTCGATTTCACGAGTCGATGGCGGAACAGCGGCGGTCAGCCGGCGCCTTGGCCACGTTCATTGGGACGATGCGCGACTTTAATGAAGGTGACACGGTGACGCGCATGACACTCGAACACTACCCCGGCATGACCGAGCGACAACTCGCGGCGATCGTCGAAACGGCGAGGGCGAGATGGCAATTCATCGATGCCCTCGTGATCCATCGGGTGGGAGAGGTATGGCCGGGCGACCCGATTGTGCTCGTCGGGGTCTGGTCATCGCACCGCGCGGCCGCATTCGACGCTTGCCGCTACCTCATGGAGGAATTGAAGAGCCGTGCGCCGTTCTGGAAGAAGGAAACTCTCGGCGCACGCGAACGCTGGGTCTCGTGCAACACCCCGGGTTATTCGTCGTGCGGTTGATCGGGTCTGCCGGCATCGGAGTCCAGGCCGTCATGCGACATTCTCAGTGCCACAACCGCCTTTGATCTCGCCACAGGCATGGCTTCAAACGCAGACCTGTCAGAGTCCCGGACACATCTCCACGCCAAACTGAACGGCGAGACGGGCAAGCTATACTGGCGCGAGCTCGAGCGGCATTTCGCGCGCGGTGCCGTCGTCAAGGTGGACGCGAGGCTCGACCTCGTCGAGGTGGCCGTTAGCATGGTGCAGGACGACGCGGCGACGCTAGGTGTCTGGCTGGAACAAGGCCTTATCGCACGCGCCAGTGACTCCGACGCCCTGGCGTGGAGCGCTGAGCCTGACCGCCCGTTCTGGGCTGTCGTCATTGCACCGTGGGTCGTCGTACAGACGGTGGTCGGCGAGATCGAGGCACCGGTCAGGGCTTGACTGGTCCGATGGACAAAATCTCCCTGATGTCGCAACATGCGGCTTTTCGTGTTGGGGTCTAAAGGGGACTGGGCCGGTCCGCGCCCGGGCCGTCGTCTTGCTCCGTTCCCATTGGACCGTCCGGCTAAGCCACCCTTCCGTCAACCCCACGGCGTGGGACACTGATAGACCACACAACGATGGATCTTCGTTACCCTCCCTCCGTCTATTTCGGCTTGCTGCTGACTTTCTGCTCGGTGCTGATTGCCGCGGCTCTGTACTTTCAGTTCAGTGGCGGGCTGGAACCCTGCCCGTTATGTATTTCGCAGCGCATCATGGTGCTGGTCGTGGGGGTCGTGATGCTGGCAGCCGTACTGCATCGACCCGGCCGTGTGGGTACCCGCGCGTATGCCGTGGCCGGGTTTCTGACAGCCATCGGCGGCGCTGCAATCTCGGCGCGACATGTCTGGTTACAACACCTGCCACCCGAGGAAGTCCCTTCCTGTGGTCCGGGCCTCGGCTACATGCTGGAGAACTTCCCGATCGGCGATACGGTCAAGGCCATGTTGAGTGGAACCGGTGATTGCGCCAAGGTCGACTGGACCTTGTTTGGGCTTAGCATGCCGGCCTGGGTGTTGTTGTGCTTTCTTGGACTGGCCGTGGCCAGCCTTGCTCAGGCCTGGAATACCCATGGTGCCGACAACCGCTTCCGCTGAGAGGCCCGCGTAGGCTCATCAGGGCATTCCATGGATTCCCTTCAAGGCGTTCTGATCGGGTCGGTTTCCTGATGGGCGTTGCCTCCGTTACGCCGGCTCGTTCAATTCTGATCACGGGATGCTCGTCGGGCATCGGACGTTGCGCGGCCGACCTACTGCGAAAGCGCGGCTATCGCGTTTTTGCCAGCGCCCGCAAGCCGGAAGATGTCGACGCGCTGCGTCGAGATGGTTTCGAAGCCGTGCATCTGGATCTGGCTGATTCCTCGTCGATTCGTGCTGCCGTGGCGTTCGTTCTGGAGGCCACCGGCGGCTCGCTCTATGGTCTGTTCAACAATGGCGCTTACGGTCAGCCGGGCGCGGTCGAGGATCTGCAGCGGGAGGTGCTGGTCGAGCAGTTTCAGACCAATGTCTTCGGCACGCACGAGTTGACCCAGCTGGTGGTGCCCGTGATGCGGCGTCAGGGCGGTGGCCGCATCATCCACAACAGCTCGTTACTGGGTCTGGTGTCGCTGAAATACCGCGGGGCCTACAACGCGAGCAAATATGCGCTTGAGGGCTTGGCCGATACTCAGCGCCTGGAACTCGATGGATCGAACGTGTTCGTCTCGCTGGTCGAGCCCGGTCCCATCCTGAGCCGCTTCCGTGAGAACTCGATGGCTGTCTACCGGCGCACGATCGATGTCGATGCGAGCGTTCACCGTGATCGTTACCGTGAGCTGGAAGAACGGCTAGCCAAGCAGGGCGCGGCCGCGCCGTTCACGCTCGGGCCGGAGGCGGTGGTTGCTAAGGTCATTCAGGCGCTGGAAGCAGGGCGGCCGAAACCGCGTTACTTCGTGACGTTTCCGACGTATCTGTTCGCCGCGCTGAAGCGCTGCCTGCCGGCCGTCTGGCTCGATCGGGTGTGTGCCCGCGTGAACTGATCCGATCTCGACACACGGCGTTTGAGGGAGAAGTGCGCCGCTCGGACGCAAGGTCTTTACCCGGAATCCCGGGAATAAAGGAGGAGTCAGCCGATAAGCCGGGTTCTGTCGTGGGCAGCCATTCATCTGGGACGCACGTCACCGTGCGCCTCAAGCGACCTACCCGGGAGCCGTGCGGGCCGCACGCTGGGCCGAAGCCGCCGCTCCCCTATTTGGTCTTGCTCCGGGTGGGGTTTACCGTGCCGTTCCCGTTACCGGCAACGCGGTGCGCTCTTACCGCACCATTTCACCCTTACCTCGCGCCGTAAAGGCACGGGGCGGTATATTTTCTGTGGCACTTTCCGTAGGCTCGCGCCCCCCAGGCGTTACCTGGCACCTTGCCCTGTGGAGCCCGGACTTTCCTCCCTCCACGGTCGTTGCCGACGCGAAGAGCGACTGCCTGGCCAACTCCGGTGGCTAGTGTAGCCGCCTGCGGTCCATCCCGCGAGTGCTGCTCTTGACCGTGCGATCCGTGTTCGGGTGAAGTCGAGGCGCAGCGGCAATTAGCGGCTTTACGGTGTAGACACACGACGCGCAAGTCGACGAACGGTCGCCCTGCCGCGGTGCGCTGGTCTCTATGGCGGGAAACGTACTGTGGGCACGGGCCGTCATGCTCAGGGGTGAGTGGCGGCAGTGCCGCTCAACTGGCGATCTTGAACTCGAACAGTTGCTTCGTGGCGTCTCGCAGGTGCTGTTCCCAATGGACTCGGTAGCTGAACACCCACATCGACAGGGCATGGGCCTCGTGGTCCGGTCCGGCGACGTGAAGATTGAGTGCGCGCTTGAGGTCGAAGTAAACATCGGTGATGTCGTCCGCCAGGCTCCCGGTCTTGAGTCCGTCACCGGCCTCCAGATCGCCCTCCGACCAATAGTCATCGAAGGGGCCAAGGAAGCTCTTGAGTCTCTGGTAGAGGGCAAAGCGGGCTTCGAGGTCCTGTAGCATCGAGTACTCGGTATCGTCCGCCGTGCTGCGCAGCAGGGGTTGAATGCGCTGTTCCAGTTCCAGCATGAGGTTTCCGATCTGGTGTAGCCAGGTCTTGCTGTCGCCTTCGAATGCCGCGTACCCTTCCACCAGGCGACAGAAGCCCGTGACGGATTCCGCGAAGCGGTTCTCGGAAGGATCCTGGTTACGCACTCGGCGCCTCTTGTGGAGTTTTTTTTGACTGTTCAGACCGCTAGTCTAGCTTACCGGGCTCGCGTCGTGTCGACGACCGGTCGCACTCGGTTGCCGCGTATGGCCGGTGCTGCGATGGCGCCGGGAGATTTCGCTCGCTGGCGGTCCATCACTCTCTCTCTCTCTCTGTCTCTCTCTCGCTCGGAGGTTGCGCGTGCCCCTGCCGGTCGTTTTGTGCTTCTCGGGCCATGATCCGACCGGCGGCGCCGGGATCCAGGCCGACATCGAGACCTTATTCAGTTTCGGCTGCCATCCGTGTACCGTCATCACCGCGCTGACCGAACAGGATACTGTCGACGTCCGTGGGGTATTCCCTCAAGATCCTGCCGTCTTCGTGGCCCAGGCGCGCACGCTGCTCGCCGATCTGCAGGTATCCGCCGTCAAGATCGGGCTGCTCGGCAGTGCCGATATCGCCCGGGCAATCGTGGAATTGCTCGATGCGCTGCCCGGCGTGCCGGTCGTGCTTGATCCCATCCTTGCCGCTGGCGGCGGACATCCGCTGGCCTCCGAAGCGCTGGCTGCGGTGATCGACGAGTATCTGCTGCCGCGGGTGGACGTCCTGACGCCCAACTCGACGGAGGCGCGGCGGCTGTCGGGACTCGCTACCCTCGACGCATGTGCCGAGCACTTGCTCGGTCGCGGCTGTCGACGGGTGCTGATCACTGGCACGCACGAGGTAGGCGAAGACGTCATCAATCGCCTCTATGGCCCCGAGCGCGTATGCACGCAGCGTGTCGCCCGTTTGCCTGGCACCTATCATGGTTCCGGTTGCACGCTCGCGGCGGCCGTCGCCGGTTGCCTGGCCTTGGGGCTCGACATCGATCACGCCGTACTTCGGGCGCTCTCGTACACGTGGGATACGCTTGCAGCCGGTTATGCGGCGGGCCGCGGACAATGGCTGCCGAATCGCCGAGTGACACCGCATCTTTCGCTCGATGCAAACTGGCCACCTTAGCGCGGGGAGGCGGCGAAACGTCCTGCGCGCAGCGGTGTCTTCCCGCTACCCCCGAGCCACGCCCTGCCTTGTGAAGGCTATTCGTCCTCCAGGAAAGTCCAGTGCGCGAAGCTTGCCGCTTGCCCATGGAGCATGCCGGTCTGGTCCACCAGGTTCCAGACGGTGGCCTTGTCGATGCGGAAACGCCGACCGCCGCGCGCGATCCGCACGCCCTGATAGTCGTCGATGTAGCCGCGCGTCGTGACTTGTTCCAGCAAGCGCGCACGTTCCTCGCGGCTGACCGGGGCGGCGGAAAAACGGGACGGCAGCGCGGTGAAATCCTCCCACGGCATGCCAAACAGGCCTAGCGCGGTTTCGTTGGCGTAATTGAACACCGGGTCGGGCGCCGTGTCGTGCGATACCAGTACGAAGCGGGCGCAGAAGACGAAACGCGCTGCTTCAGCGTCGGTTAGCCTCGGGTCAACCAGATCGCGCCGCGTCCAGTGCCGGAAGCTGTATCGCATCAGTGCCACATGGGTGGCCAGATAGTGGTTGTCTTCAGCAGGTTTGGGGAAGTGCATGATCCGGGTTTTCAGTGCCGATGGGCGGTCGCGCCGTATACTATGGCGCCTTTCCGACCGACTGCAACTTATCCATGCCGCTGCTCCGCCTGACCGACGTTTCCATCGCTTTCGGTGTCCACCCGCTGTTGGATCACGCGCAACTCCAACTCGACTGTGGCGAGCGGGTCGGGTTGGTCGGGCGCAATGGCGAGGGCAAGTCGACCTTGCTGAAGATCCTGTCCGGGGAGATTCTGCCGGACAGCGGTGAACTCTGGCGCCAGGGGGGCTTGAAGACGGCGTTGCTGGCCCAGGCGCCAACCCTGCCGGAGCAGGGGACGATTTATGACGCGGTGGCCGACGCGCTGGGCGAGATCGGCCACTGGATCGCGGAATATCACCGGCTGTCCGAACGGTTGACGTCCGATGGAGACGGCGATCTGCGCCCGCTCGAACGCCTACAGCATCAACTCGAAAGTCACGACGGCTGGAACTTGCGTCAGCGCGTCGAAACGGTGTTGAGTCGGCTTGGTTTGCCCGAGGATAAACCGACCGCGGGGCTTTCGGGCGGCTGGCAACGCCGCGTCGCGCTGGCTCAGGCTCTGGTGCTGGAGCCAGACGTTCTGTTGCTGGATGAACCGACTAACCACCTGGATCTCGATGCAATTCTGTGGCTAGAGGAGCATCTGCTGCAGTTCCCCGGCGCGATCTTGCTGATCACCCATGACCGGGCCTTTCTGCAAAGGGTCGCAACCCGGATCGTCGATCTGGACCGCGGCCGGCTGACCTCCTGGACCGGAAGTTATGACGATTTCGTCCGGCGCAAGGCGGCGGCGTTGGAGGAGGAAAGCCGTCACAACGCCGAGTTCGACAAGAAGCTGGCCGAAGAGGAAGTCTGGATCCGGCAGGGAATCAAGGCGCGGCGTACCCGGAACGAAGGCCGTGTGCGGGCATTGAAGAAATTGCGCGAGGAGCGCCAAGCGCGCCGCGAGCGGCAGGGTACGGCCAGGCTGGCGCTCGACCAGGCCGAACGCTCCGGTAAGCTGGTCATGGAAGCCGAGAGTATCAGACTCGCGTTCGATGACCGCCCTGTCGTGCGCGACTTCTCCACCAGTGTGATGCGCGGTGACCGGATCGGTTTGATCGGTCCGAACGGTGCCGGTAAAACCACGCTGGTCAGGCTGCTGCTCGGCGAACTGCCGCCGGATTCCGGTACCGTTCGGCTCGGGACGAATCTCAAGGTTGCCTACTTCGATCAGTTGCGGGCTCAATTGGATCCGGACCAGACGCTGGTCGAGGCGGTCGGCGATGGCCAGGAATGGATCACCATCGGCGAGCAACGCACCCATGTGCTCAGCTATCTCGGGAATTTTCTCTTCTCGCCGGCTAGAGCGCGCTCGCCGGTCAAGAGTCTCTCCGGTGGCGAGCAGAACCGCGCGCTGCTGGCACGGCTGTTCAGCCAGCCGTGCAATGTGCTCGTGCTCGACGAACCGACCAACGATCTCGATATCGAAACCTTGGAGCTGCTGGAGGAACTGCTGGCCGAGTTTCAGGGCACGGTGCTGCTGGTCAGCCACGACCGCGCATTCCTCGATCGGGTTGTTACGAGCACCTTCGTGTTCGAAGGCGATGGTCGAATAGCCGAGTATGTCGGCGGCTACTCCGACTGGGTGCAGCAACGCACCCCTGCCATCGCCCCCGCGACGTCTGCGCCAGCGACGGCAGCCACGCCCCCCGAGCGTTCCCGTCCACGTAAGAAGCTGAGTTACCGGGAACAGCGCGAACTGGACGAACTGCCGGCGGAAATCGAGAGCCTGGAGACGCAGCGCGCCGAGTTGACCGCGTTGATCAACGCCCCGGAGTTCTATCGCCGGGAACAGTCAGACGTGCAGCGCACGCTCGATGAGTTGAAGGCTCTGGAAACGCGGCTCGAAGCCCGTTTCGAACGCTGGGGTGAGCTGGAAAGCCGCGTGACGGACGACTCGCCCGGGCACGAGGCCCGATAATGGCGGGTGGGAACGGTCGCGGCATTTCAGGATCGGTCGCGCGCAGGGTTCGTCGCGAAGCTGGCCGCAAGGCTATCGGAAGGCGTGAACTCGTTGGAAAAATTCCGTAAGAAACGGTTTATGGCCATGCGTTGTTTCGGGTTGGTCATGATTCCGATGCTCGTCGTCCTCGCAGCGAGTTGTGTCGACGCCTGTGCCGCGACGCGAGAGTTCAAGCCCGGCAGCTTGACAGCCATCAAACAGGAGCACCAAGGCCAGCCGTTTCTGCTGAAAATGTGGTCGGTCGACTGTCCACCCTGCGTCAAGGATCTCGGGATGTTGCGGGACAAATTGAAGCGGCATCGGAAGCTGAATCTCGTCCTGGTCTCCGTGGACGAAAGTTCGACCGACCAGCAGGTCGCGGCCACCCTCCACCGGCTCGGCATGGATCACGTGGAGTCGTGGATTTTCGCCCACGGCGATGCGCGCAGTCTGCGCCGCGAGATCGACTCGCAGTGGTACGGCGAACTGCCACGTACCTATTTCTATGATGCCGCCCACGCACGTCTCGCGCTGACCGGACCCCTCACCGATGCGCAGGTCGACGCCTGGCTGCAGGTGATCGGGCGCTGACGATACCTTTGGGTGAAAGCCCATGATTGCCGAACAACAGGAAGCTCGTTATGGCCATCGGTAACGCACGCGCTGGCGTCGACCCGCCGCGTTCACCCTTGCGCTTCGCGCTGGGCCTGGTTTTTGCGGTGGTCGGCATCCTCGTGATTCTGTATCTCGATGAGCAACTGCGCGGCCACTCCGATCTGCCCGCCAATTCCGAGAATCTCAGTCTCGGCCTGCTGTTCGTGGCCGGCCTTTTGACCGGCTTCCATTGCGTCGGGATGTGCGGGGCGCTGGTGCTCGGTTACAGCGCCAGGGCGGCGACGGCGGGTCGTCTGTCGGTGTGGTCTCATCTGCTATACGGCGCGGGCAAGACGATCTCATACACGGTGATCGGTGCCGGTTTCGGCTTGCTGGGTTCGGTCATCGCATTCACGCCGTTTCTGCGCGGGGTGGTCGGCGCAGTCGCGGGCCTGTTTCTGGTGGCGTTCGGGATCAGCATGTTGCGGATCTGGCCCTCGTTCCGTGATTTTCACATCAAGCCACCGGCGTTTCTGCTCCGCTTCATCGGACGCGAGTCGCGCCGTTCAGGCCATCCCTTCGTGATCGGGCTGCTGAACGGCCTGATGATCATCTGCGGCCCCCTGCAGGCGCTGTACATCATGGCGGCGGGAACTGGCAGCCCCGTCAAGGGCGCACAACTGCTATTCGTGTTCGGAGCTGGCACGCTGCCGGTGATGCTCGGCTTCGGCATGCTGGCTTCGCTGCTTTCCAAACGCCTGACGCCGAAGCTGTTGCAGGCCTCCGGCCTCATCGTCGTCGTGCTGGGCGTGATCATGGTCAACCGCGGCCTCGCGATGACCGGCCGCGGCTACGACTTCAACTCGGTCAAGGCGCGAAGCTCCGCCTATCTGGAGCGTCAGCGTCTTGATCTGAGTGGGCTCATCGGACGCCTGACCGCCGACGACGAGAACGAGGTTCCGGCCGCACCGGTCCTGCCACCGCTCATCGACGGCTTCCAGATCGTCCACATGGCCGTCACCGACAAGGGCTTCGAGCCGAACCGGTTTCGTGTGCGCAAGGGGGTGCCGGTGCGCTGGGTCATCACCGCGACCGACCCAGTCAACCCGTGTGGCAGCGCGATCGTGATCCCGCAATTCGAACTCGAGATCGAGGTCAAGGCGGGTGAGCAGGCCTGCGAATTCACGCCCGTCGAGGAAGGCATCATCCCCTGGTCCTGCTGGATGGGGATGATGTCGGGGACCTTCGTCGTCGTCGGTGAGCCAGCCGGAGTCGCGGTTCCTGGTGGTAGCTGACGTCACGGTCGACGCGGCGCAGGTCGGCTCATTAACCGTATGTAGTCGCTACCGCGCTCCGAGCGCTCCGCGCTCGTCGCCCGGTTCGGCGCCAACGCGCTGCCCGCCCTTGTTGGAGCCCAATGGCACCTTCGCTGGCCCCCTCCAATTCCGGATGATGGCGGTGAATGGAGTGGGGAGGCGAGCACTCTGCCGGATTATTCGTCGGCCCGTCGCGAGCGGGCGAACAGATACATCAGGTAACCCGCGGCCATCCACTCATACCGATGCAGCCAGGGACGGCGTATCCATTGCTGCGTGATCAGAGGCCAGTGGAGTTTGATCAGATAGACCGCCAGCACGTCGTTCAGTGCGAAGATCACGTTGTCCTCGCTCAGCACCGAACGTGCGCGCTGCTGCACCGCTTCCCGTCGCGCCAGGACGCCCATGGCGGCCACGGTTTCTCGGGCTTCCTGCACTTTCCCGCGGAGCCAGCGCGCCGGCTGCCACCCGGACGCCCGAGCAACGGGAGGGATGGGTGCGGCTGTCTCGGCCGTCCGTTCGGTCTGCTCCGGCTCAGCCCATTCGACTGCCGTTAGCAGGCGGTACAGGGCTTGGATCAGGGCCTCGAACGCGCAGATATGTTCCAGGAAACGGACCGAAAGCTTCTCCTGGCGCGGCGAAAGATCGACGCGGTAAACGCCTTCGATGCGGCGCAGTTCGGATACGAGACGCTCGGCTGGCTGGCCTGAGCATAGCACCGGCGAGATCTGAAAGCGGACATGACCGGGCGATCGATAACGAAGGACTGTTTCCTTGACAAGGTCCATGGTGCGTTTGGGCAATGCGGTGGGGTGTCGGGTCGCCCTCGCGACTACGTTATCACTTCGTCGGGCGGGGACTCCGGCCGGTCGGTTACAGCGGCACGGCCCGGCGGGTCGACCACTGAGCCATGCTGGTCGTGGGGCCGCCCCGCTCAAGGCGGCGCGGGGTGTTTCCGTAGGCTACTCCGCGATTTCACTGCCCTGTTGGAGGATTTCCTCGCGGTACTTATGGATGAGGTAACCGACAGCCAGACCCGCTCCGAAGAGGACGAGCGGATGCGTCACGATCCGCCGGAGCAGAGAATGACCGGCGGCTGACGACGCAGTGACCGCCGCGCCGGTCGCGACACCTGCTGCCGTCACGGCGCGCGAACTCATCATCGCGCCCATACTGCCGTGTTCCATCATCGAACCCATCCCGCCAGCCATCGTCCCGGCCATGCCGGCTCCCATCATGTGCTTCATGCCGGCGCCTTCACCCATCATCTCGCCTGCCGCGTGCAGCGGGCAACTCGCTTCTTCGACAACCTTCTTGGCTACCTCGACTGTCTTTCCACCGTGTATGTGTGCCATTTCCGTTTTCCTGAATTAATGAACATCGATGATCGTTCCGGCTGCGCTTTCAATCGGGCCTCGGGCTTGGGGCTGTCGCTCCGCACACTCATCGTTGAATCACGTGTGTCTCTAGACCGTTGAAGGCGGGAACTGCAATTGGCCGCGCAGACGCGTGGCGCTCTTAAAGCGGGGGCCGCCAAAGCGAAGCGCAGCCAGCCCGTCAACGTGAAGCACTAGCAATGGGTTCGCAGGAGCGATGGGAACCGCCGCGGATTAGCTTCCGAGACACTCGCCACGACGCAAGCTAAGCCGGAGGGAAAGCTTTGTCAACTGAGTCGGGTGGCATGACTCGACCCGTCTGTCGCCGCCTCGGTGAGGCCGAGCGGAATGTTGGTGCAGGGCGTTCAGCGCGTCAAAGGCAGCGCGACAGACGCGCAGCGAAAGTGTTTCCAGGCAAATGTCCATAAGCGAGTTCAGGGCATCGACTGAGCGAAAGACGTAGAGATTTCTACGCATATTAGAGCGTTATCGAGAGGTGTAGCATGGTGAAGAGTGTTGCGTAAGCGCAAATCTGTTTCTTTTGTGCATATTGCTGGTGCGAGGTGATTCGGCAGCGCGTGCCGATCGTGAGTTCCATCCACTCGATCGGGGCTCGGCACGACCAAAGTCCATGGCCATGAGGAAGTCCCTTTCCATTTTCCTGGTCGTCATTATTCAACTGGTGATCGCGACTTTGCTCGGGGTGCATTGCGTCACAAGCCTCCGCTATGCAGAGCAGCGTCTGGCCGGCGAGCGATCGCTGGTGGAACGCCTGATGCTGACGGACCTCGCGCTGTTCACGGAAGCGCGGTACACGCGGCATTTGTCCCAGGCCGACCTGCACACGGCATTTCAGGATTTTCCGATGGCCCTGGAACATTTCCCGTCGGGCTCGTTCGTGCAGCCGGCGCCTGGCCACTACCAGCGAGAACCCTAGCCGCCATGCGCGAGTGGATCGAGAAACAGCGCTACATCATCGATTTCACGTTGTCGTCGCTGTTGCGGCGCAAGGTGAAGAATCTCGGGCTGTGGGCGCTATACATGCTGGTGGTCTTTCTGCTCGCGTCCGTGATGTTCTACACCCATGCGATCAAGCGCGAAGCGGTCGATGTTCTGGCGCATTCCCCGGAGATCATCGTGCAACGCGTCATGGCCGGCCGCCACGACCTGTTCCCCATGCGATACCTCGACACCTTGAAGGCGATTCGCGGTGTTAGGGCGGTCGGCACGCGGCTGTGGGGTTACTACTACGACGGCAGCACCGGCGCCAACTACACGCTGCTGGTGCCGCCCGAGCCGCCGGCCGACGAAGCCGCCCCAGCCGACGCGAGCCGGACGGTGACCGTGGAACAGGATACCAAGGCGCTCCGCGAAGCGCAGAGGCCACTGTTCACAGTCGATGGCACGCCCCTCGCGCCGGGCAGCGTGATCATCGGCAATGGCATCGCCACGGTACGGAAGGCCGGGGTGGGTGAATACATGACCGTCCGTGCCCACGACGGCAAGGTTATGACGCTGAAGATCGCGGGGCTGTTGTCCTCGTACTCGGAACTGGTGTCGAGCGATCTGATGCTGATCACCGAGAACGATTTCAGGCGGATTTTCGGTGTCCCGCAGGACTTGGTGACCGACGCGGTGGTCGCGGTGACCAACCCCGAGGAGGTCACGACCGTATCGACCAAGATCAACAAACTGTTGCCCGACAGCCGGCCGATCGTCCGCGACGAGATTCGCCGGACCTACGACTCCATCTTCAACTGGCGTGGCGGCATGATGATCGTGATCCTGTCCTCCGCGGTGTTCGCGTTCGTGATCTTCGCCTGGGACAAGGCCTCCGGCCTCAGTGCCAGCGAACGGCGGGAAATTGGCATCCTGAAGGCGATCGGCTGGGAGACCTCCGACATCATCCTGATGAAGTTCTGGGAGGGCGCCGTGATCTCGTTGACGGCTTTCCTGACCGGCGTGATCCTGGCTTACATCCATGTGTTCTTCACGTCGGCGATGTTGTTCGAGCCGGCCTTGAAGGGATGGTCGACCCTATACCCGGCTTTCCGGCCCGTGCCGTTCATCAGCGCCGAACAGTTGATCGTGCTGTTCTTTCTGACGGTGGTCCCGTACACGATGGCGACGGTCGTGCCGTCCTGGCGGGCGGCGACAATCGATCCGGACACGGCGATGCGGCAAACGGGAGAGTGAGCGATGATCGAACTGGTCAATGTCAGGAAGGTTTTCAACGCCGGCAAGCCCAGCGAGTACGCGGCCTTGAACGGAGTCAGCCTGACCATCGAAGAGAACAAGGTCACGGTACTGACCGGCCCCAGCGGCTCGGGCAAGACGACGCTGCTGAGCATCATCGGCTGCATGTCGCGACCTACCGCAGGACGGGTCAAGATGAAGGGCCGGGAGATCACCAGCCTGCCGGAACGCTTCCTGACTGAGGTGCGGCGGCGCAGCTTCGGTTTCATCTTCCAGCAGCATAATCTGATCAGCGGCATCACGGCGCTGGAGAACGTGATGCTGCCGGCCTACCCGCTAGGGGAGCGCCGCTCGACGCTCAAGGAGCGGGCGACGCAATACCTCGGACAGCTCAATCTGCAGGACAAGGCGGCATCGCAGATCGAATGGCTGTCGGGCGGTGAGGCGCAACGGGTCGGGATCGTGCGCGCGCTGATCAACAACCCGACGACCATCATCGCCGACGAGCCGACCGCCCACCTCGACACCAAGCTATCGCACCGGTTCATGGAGATTGTCGAGGGCTTCAAAGCCGAGGGCCGTACGGTGCTGATCACCAGTCACGATCCGCTCGTTTATCAATCCTCCGCGGTGGACCGCGTCGTCAAACTCAGGGACGGCCAGATCGAGGGCTAGCGGCCATGTTGTTGCTACATCCCGGCGTCATCGCCAACCTGCTCGCGTCGCTGATCATTGCGACAATGGTCATGTACTCAGCGTATTACGGCGTGCAAATCCTGCGCAACTGGGATATCGAGAGCGGCAGCGAACTGCAGCTGGTGCTGGAGCGCAAGACCTATCTGGTTTCGACCGTCCTGTCATATGTGTTCGCTCTGCAGTTGCTGTCGCTGTTCATGTATGTATTCACGGCCGACAACCTGCACCCCTTGTTCGTCGGGGCGATGTGTGCAGCCGGGACGCTGAATTTGAACGAGTTCGGCTATCCGACATTGCTGCTGAAAATGCTCAATTTCATCCTGGCCGGGCTCTGGCTCGTTCTGAATCATGCCGACAACCAGGGCTACGATTATCCGCTGATCAAGAAGAAATACGCACTTCTGGCCGTGGTCGCGCCGCTGATCGTGATCGAGGCCATACTGGAGTTCGGGTATTTCCTGGGCCTGCGCGCGGATGTGATTACATCCTGCTGCGGCAGTCTCTTCAGCAGCGAACAGGCGGGGGGGTTAGGGTCCGATATGGCGGAGTTGCCACCTGGCCCGATGATCTGGTTCTTCTACGGTACCGTGCTCCTCACGCTGGCTTCGGGGCTGTACTACTACCTGAATGGCCGGGGTGGCTATGTGTATTCAGTCGCGTCGGTGCTGTTCTTTCTGACGGCCATCGTGTCGATCATCTCGTTCATCTCGCTGTACATCTACGAACTGCCGACCCACCACTGCCCGTTCTGCATCGTGATGTCCGAATACGACTACATCGGTTATCTGTTGTATGTCGCACTCTTCATCGGCGTGGTCATGGGGGCCGGCGTCGCGACGCTGACTCCGCTGCGCGGCATCGCGAGCCTGCGTGAGGTGATCCCTGCTCTGACCCGCCGGTTGACGATGAGTTCGCTGGTGCTGTTCGCCGGTTTCGCGTCGGTGGTGACCTACCGTATCGCGGTTTCCAATCTGATCATGTGAAGGATAAAGCCATGATTCATATCACACGGCGCCAATATCTGCAGCTTTTGGCCGCTGCGGCGGTGGCCGGAGCAGGGGCCCTGTTGCCGATCCGCTATGCAGAGGCGGAGCCGGCCGGAGTGCCGGTGCTGAAGAAGACCGACCGTTGCCCGGTCTGCGGCATGTTCGTCTACAAGTACCCGAAGTGGGTCGGCCAGATCGTTTTCAAGGATGGTTCCTCGTACTTCTACGATGGTGCGAAGGATCTGTTCAAACATTATTTCGATGTCGCGAAATACACACCAGCAAAATCTGCCGGTGAGATTACGTATATGTACGTAACGGACTATTACGAGGTGGAATTGATCGAGGCCAAAACGGCGTTCTATGTGCTGGGCTCCAATGTGCTCGGGCCTATGGGGCACGAGTTGCTGCCGTTCAAGGACGAGGAGTCGGCACAGGAATTTCTGGAAGATCATCGGGGCACGTCTGTCGTGCGGTTTCCGCAAGTGACACTGCCACTGGTGATGTCGCTGGACCGCAGGACCTGATGGCAGATGATGATGTCCGTTAACTGTGCCTTGCGCCGGGGGCGGTTCGCCTCGTACCTGTTGTTGGCGATTGCTCTGTCTGCTTGCCAACCCAATACCGGGCTTCGCATCGGCGGTCAGTTCCCGCCGATTAAATTGGCGGATGTCAATGGCAAGCCCATGAATCTGCCCAGTGATGTGAAGGATAAGGTCGCATTGATTCGATTCTGGTCGATCACCTGCCCGTCGTGCAGCAAGGAACTCTTGAAGGCGCTAGAGGAGTTGTACCAGAAATATCGGGACCGTGGTTTGGTTGTCGTGACCATCAACGTGGACTCGACTGCCGAGAGTGATGCCGAGTTCCGAAAACTGAAAACGATTACGTATCCATTTCTGACGGATCCGGCCTGGGGTACAGCCAAAGCGCTCGGTATCGACAAGGTGCCGTTGACGTTTATCGTGGATACACAGGGAATCATTCGGGAAATCATCAGAGGAGACGCTCCGCCTGAGTTTTTCGAGCAATTGGTTACGCAAGTGTTATACAAGGGAGGCTTTTATGGACATCAGGTCCGCGGCCCTTAGATTAGGGCTCGCTTACGTCTTTGGCCTCTTCATGGCATCCGTCGTCGCTGCCGTGGAGATCGATACCCATGGTGAGGATTTGCACAAGAGGGAATGCCGTGTCTGCGGCATGAACATCGAGGAGTACAAGCGCAGTTCCGGCAGGCTCGTCTGGAAGGATGGCGTGACCGAATGGACCTGCGGCGTCGCCTGTACACTGCGTGAAATCGAAGAGGCCGGCGGTGTCGACAAGTTCCAATCGGTAGTTGTTCATGATTGGAACACCGGGAAGGAGATCGATATCCGCAAGGCGTTTTTCGTCGTCGGGAGTTCGGTGATCCCCGACATGATTCCGAACTACATCGCCTTCGAGACGTTCGAGGACGCGTCGAACTTCCGGGCAAAGAAAGGCGGTGATCTGATGACCTACGATCTCGCCTACGAGGACAGCTCGCCGCGCGGCAATACCGTGCCGTTCCGGGTCCGCACCGCGGTCACGCCGGGTGCGAACGCGTTCAGCGCCGGCATCACCTACAGCTACCAGCAGTCGGACATGATCAAGATGGGCGAGTCGGGTATCGATCCCGGTGCCTTCATCCGGGGCAACCCCTCGCAGGTGCGTGCGCCCGGTGAACTCCAGATCCAAGCCCAGTCGCTGGTGTTCAACTGGTCACCGACGGATCGCATCGGCCTGTTCATGAATCTGCCGTGGTCGCAGCGGCGGGTGACGGGCTATCAGCGGCGGGCCGTCATCGATCCGGAAACCAGACGTCCCGTCCGGGATCCGAAGACGGGTATCGTCAGGAGCAATGTCGTTGATACCACGCGCACCGCGGAGGGCCTCGGCGATCTGGCCCTGGAAATGCGCTACAACATGTGGCGCAGCAATCACTTCGACAAATGGTTCACGCTCCTGGTGGGTACGACGCTCCCCACCGGCAACTTCAATGCCCGCCGTCAGCTCGACCTCGCCACGGGCAACCAGATCACCGCAGAGGCACCCGGCATGCAACTCGGCAAGGGCACGGCGACGATGACCGGTGGACTGGTTTATTCGCACCGCTGGGAGGATTTCTGGTTCCATGGCAATCTGCTCTACCAGATAAACCCCGAGAACAATAACCACTATTCGTACGGTGACGTCGCGACGGCAGCGATCGGCCTGCATTACACGCCCAGCTACGACCTGGTGCTCGGCGTGGAAATGGACGCCATCTATGCCGACAAGAATCGGGACGGCCGCGTTCGCATCGGCAATACCGGCGGCACGACGGCGGACATAGCGGCCATCTTCGATTGGCGGATCGCCAATGCGGCGGGCGGAAACTTCAATCTGCGCGGTGCCGCGGGCCTGCCGTTCTATCAGGATCTCAACTATAAAGAGGTGCGCAGCCCGTTTGGTGGCACGACCCGGCAAGTGGCGCTGGGTGAGGGTTTCTTCGCGAATATCGCGTTGACCTGGCAGACGCGGTTTGCGCCGGGCATTCAGAGCTACGACCAATAATCGCTCTAAAGAGCGGGAGCGGGCCGGCCTCGGGCTGCTCCCGTCGCGCCCCTGGCGTGATCCATGCCTGGAATAATGCCCGGGCGCGGTGTCAAAACCGTGTCGATACGAGGCGGTGTTGACGATGCTTTAGTGGAGCTTGGCGCGACTCAGGAGGCGCTTCTCGGATGACGGTTTGTCGCGTTGGGCTCATCGCGGACACCCACGGCCTGTTACGGCTCGAGGCGGTTTCTTTCCTGCGTGGCTGCGACCATATCATCCATGCCGGTGACATCGGTGGGCCCGAGCTATTGGCTGTGCTGCGCGACCTAGCGCCGGTCACGGCGGTGCGGGGCAACAACGACCGCGGCCCCTGGGCCGACGATTTGCCGGATCGCTCCCAGGTGGTGGTCGGAGGCGTCACGATACACGTTCTGCACGACCTTGCCGCGCTCGATCTCTCGCCGGCCTCGCGGGTCGTCGTGTCGGGCCATTCGCACCGGCCTTCGGTTGTCGAGCGCGACGGCGTGTTGTACGTCAACCCGGGCAGTGCCGGGCGCCGACGCTTCAAGCTGCCGGTCGCGGTCGGCGAGCTATGGCTGGATGGCGACGAAATCTCGTCCCGTATCATCACGCTGGACTGCGCTACGGACCCGTTGAATCCCCTCATGTTGCGGGAGGGGCCGGGGAGACGAGACACGCCGTGAACACGTCCGTTTCGGCTCGGCTGCGGGGTCCGTCCCGCAGACGGTCCCGTCTCCCCGGTCCCGCTCCCGTTACCGATCGAAGGGGGAATGGTGATCTGCGATTACCCCCGCATGGCCTGAGGCTCATGGCACCACGATGCCGAGCCGCTCGAGCGCCAGGTCCATTTGCTCCGCCCACCCGCGGTTCGCCTGCGGGCTCGCCGGGCTCGGGTGGGGCAGGCCGCCGACCCGCACGGAACTGCCGGCCAGTGCCTCGGCGGCGCGGCGTTCAGCGAAGCGGCCGATCCCGAGTACCCAACGCGGTTTGAGTATGGCGGTCATGCGCTGCAGGGAGCGGTCGCACGCTGCCGTCACAGCGCGCCGTTCCCCGAGCGGCAATTTGTCCGGCGTCAGATTGGTGCCTGCTTCCAGAAAGAAGCACAGCGGACAGTAGTTGCCGACGAAAAACCGTTCGAAGAACCGTTCCGGATCGCCGTAGCGGTCGCGCGCCCAGCCCCACAGACGCCGGCCGCTGCCCTCGCGGCGCCGGCACGCGTAGCCCAGCACCGGGCGCTTGGGATGAAGGGTGGCCGGCTGGCCGACGGGACCCTCGATGCGGAGCCAGTCGCGGACGAATTCCACATCGCCGAAGGGAACACCGGTCTGGATCATGCCCCAGGGGCCCGGATTCATGCCGACCATCAGTATCTCGCGCTCACCCTGGCCGTAGCGTTCCAGGTAGGTTCGATGTGGCTCCCAAGCGTAAGCCAGGGGGTCGTATATGTGGCTGACCGGGGGCACGAACCGGATCCGGCGTAGTTCGGCCTGCAGGGCGGTCGCGTTATCGATTAGGGTCATGAGTGTGTCCTGATCCGTGCTCGGCACGATTGGCAAGATTCAGCACGGCGCGCGGCCGGCCCGCTAGCGGCGGCGGAGCTGGCTTTCCACAGCCAGCAGATGCTTCGGGCGGCGGTTAGAAAGGGATGCTCTCAGTCGTTCACCAACTCTGGTAACCATTCACCCTGCTGACTTGTTCGGTAGTCGGAGCGCGCCGGGAGGGCGAGACCGTCTGCGGGAGGGAACCCGCAGCCGAGCCAGAGACGGATTCACGGCGTGTCTCGGACTCCCGGACCGCTTCCCACGAGGGGGGCGTGAACAGTTACCCGTCTCTGTCCACGCACAGAGAGGTGCCGCACGAGTCCAGGACAGCCGTGTTGTAGCCATCTTGTTCTCAAATGGCCTTGTGCCAATCGCCGGCGGTCAATACCGATACGAGAGCGAACCCCAGGGCTGCCTGAAGGCGCCGCTAATGCCCCCGTCATTCCCAACGCCGCTCCTGATACCCGAGTAAAAACCCCACGATGGCGGGCTATCCCACGCGACGGGCTTACGCTTCACATCCCTATGGGTTTGACGGCAGGTGCCTCCGGGAGCCGGTACCGCTCCCGATAGCATTGGCAAGCCATTTATGCCGCTTCATTCTGCCGCAGCGCAGCGATGATGTCGGCGATGGGGTGCCCATCGAGATGAGCGGGGACGGGGGCCCCCATCAGTGTCAGCAGGGTCGGGCCGATGTCGACTCCCTCAACTGTCGGGCCCACCTTGCCCGCTTCGATCCCTGGCCCCGAGGCCATCAGGAAACCGGTCGACCGATGTCCGCCGGGTCGGGCGTGCGGGAACGGCCCGATGCGTCCGAGTTGAGGGCTGTCTGCGACATCCGCTGGTTGCTTGGGGTTCTTGTTCCAAATGGCGATCAGGTCGGGTCCCGGCAGTCGGTCACGGTCTTGATCCTCGGTAGGGTAGCGGCGGGTTCGCACCACCCTGTCTACGCAGGGTTCACCGGTTCGAGCGTTGGTCAGATCGGTCAGCAGATCAGTTATTTCCTGACAAACGGCATCGTAGTCGGCCGGATCCACGACGCCGTTTCGATCGCGTCCCTTCAGGTTGATGCGGATGTGTCCATCGGCGAAACCTGGTAGGCCGAAGGCCTTCATGCGTGGCCAGAGATCGCTGTACCACATTGCCGGCATCCAGTTTGCTCGCACCTTGCGTTCACCCAGTTCCCACGGAGACACCAGTCCGTTTGCCGATTTCGGCATGAACCGTTTCGGCAGCCAGGGTTTCACGAGTCTCAGCAGAGGATTGGGTTCATCGTTGAGCACCCAGACTTCGCCGGCCCACGATTTGCGGCCGATTCCGGTTTTGACTGGAGGGGGAGGCGCGGACGGGTTGCCCGCTGCGAGCGCCACCTGACCCGGGAAGCTGTACCGGTACATGAGTTCCGGTACGACTGCCATGCTCAATAGATCCGTAACGTTGACACCCATGCCGTGTATCGAAAAACAAAAGACATAGGTATCGGCTGGTACATCCGCCAGGATTTCGCCCAGGGCCGTGTCCACTGCTTCGTAGATATCAAGGAGCGGGTCTGCATCGGGGATGACCTTATCCTTGTAGCGGTTGTAGACCGGGTGGTCGGGATGGCTTAGATGCAACAGGTCGTGGCCACCGCTATGGGTTTCCGGAAACACCATAAGAAACAGGTCCAGCGTGTCCCTACGCATCAAGTCCTTGGCTATTTCCGTGCGGGTCTTGATGCTGCGCAGCAGGGCATGGTATAGCCAGCGAGCGTATTTCGGGTCCGACCAATGGCCATGGTCATTCCCAAGGACTTCATTCTTGCCGTATTTCTGATTGATCTCCTCGAGGGTTTCAGCGGGTCTCGAGTGGCTGGGGGTGAATGGGTAGTGCCCACCCCAGGCCAGTATCTGGAGTCCATTTACGTTGTCGGAAAGGCCTGAAGCGGGCAGGTCGAGGACGGATACCTTGTAATTTTCACCTACGGCATAAAAGGGTGGGTATTCCTTGAAATCGACACCGATTTCGGTGCATTCCCGGGAGGTGTGATAATCCTCGGGGAAGAATTTCGTCGTATCCCAAAAACCGGTCTTGTCGGGACGGCAACTAGTCCATGTCATGCTCCACAGTCGTTCGGTCGAACAGGTTGTGACTGGGCGGCCCGCTTGGTTGACCGTATTTTCGATTAGGCAGAAAGTGCCCTGCTCTTTGAGTTTTCTTAAATTCTTCAGATGGCCTTGCGCCATCCATCGCTCCATCAAAACAGGATCCGCCGAGTCGATTCCAATGCCGATGATGGGTCGCTTCATAAGTCCTCGCGCCGGTAGACGTCAAAAAAGTCGATGCTCGTATTTCGTTTCTGCCCGTATGCACGCGAGAAATCCGGCGGCGATCAACCACAACCTAGAGCGGACTTTCGGACAGACGTTCGGAACGTCCCTCACAACAGTTCGGGCGCCCCTTCATGGTGTGCCAACTTTCAGCATAGGGCTTTCGTATGATGCCTCGCGTCGTCCGCCGGCTCAACCTGTACTTTGCACCAAGTGCTTGCCAGGAAGGCGATATCTGTTGGGTGGCGCTGTGTTTCCTTGTGAGAACTCCAGTGATGCTGCGCTACCAGCGCACAGCCGTTTCGGGCCCATCGGCTGAAAGTTGCATGCGGGGCAAACAGTCAGCACACACAAATCAGTCGCTTGGCCGTTCCCCAATTTGATGTGGTGAGGTTCCGCTCGGATCATCACCGTAACCGTCCTCCAGAGTCACTCGTATCGCATTAAATGGTGAGCAAAACTTGAGGGGGGCGGGTTTTCCTGTACTATCTAATGCGAGACCAAGAGGGTCAGGCTGGCGAGCAGAATTGTTGCGGGGGCGGGAAAAAGGCGACGTCCTCGTTCCTTCGCAGCATTCGCATGAGTTCGATGCCAGCAGATGATGCGCCCTGCGGCGCGCAACAAATTCGAGCAGCACGATGCCGAGCGTCACCGTCATTATTCCTGCGTTTAACGCGGAGGCCTTCATAGGCGAAGCGTTGCAGTCGCTCCAATCGCAGAGCTTCAAGGATTTCGAGGGGATTGTCATTGACGATGGCTCTGCCGACGGCACGGTTGCGATTGCGCAGGCAGCAGCCGGCGCCGATGCGCGATTGCGGGTGTTGGTACAGCCCCGGAACATGGGCGGACCCTCTGCCATCAACCGGGCCATCGACGAGGCCAGGGGAGACTGGATCACGGTCCTGGACTCGGACGATGCCTTTTTTCCCGACCGCCTGCATTATCTGCTTGAGCTTGCGAAACGGTGGGAGGCAGATCTGTGCGCCGATAACCTGTGCCTGACCGAGGTCGGCACTGCCCAGCCGCTAGGTGTGTGTCTGGACGAGCGCCGACTGCCTCGAGAGACACTCATTTCATTCACCGATTTCCTGAAACTCGATGCGCTGGATCCCTACGGCCGGTCGAGGATGGGGGTGGGGTACTTCAAGCCGCTTATCAACAAGGAGTTTCTCGATCAGAACCACATTCGCTATCGGACCGACCTGACGAGCAACTACGACGGTCTGTTTCACGCCGAATGTCTGCTGGCGGGAGCGCGCTACGCGTTGAGCCCGGAGGCTCGCTACAATTATTTCGTCGCTCGACCGGGATCGATTGGTGCGACGTCGCGGGGGTTGCGCTCCGTTACCAACCGCACGCTCAGAAACCGGATTCTCATCGAGCACCCGAACCTGGATCGGTTTCCCGGTGCTCGCGAACTGTTGGTCGAACAATCCGCCACGCTGGCCCGGGCGAAGGCTTATATCGAGACCACCCAGGCCTTGAGCGATGGTGACTACTCGGTGGCAGCCCGACGCATGGGACAGCACCTGACTTACCTGCCGTACTTCGTGGCGCGGTTCGGGCACGCGGTCATGCGAAGGTTGCTGAGCGGGCACCATTAATGAAGGGTTCCTCCGTAGAGTAGCCCTCCCTCCACGCTGGCGGTTCGATTCCCCAGGGACCTGCCGCCTCGGTTACGAACCCCCCGCCAGTCACCCTCGCTCGCTCCGGGCGGGGTGTGATTCGCGGGGGAACTGTGCCACCATGACCGCCTTTCGAGCCCGGCCGCTCCTGTCGGAGCGCTGTGCTCGGCCTAACCGACTTTTCACTTACTGGACGATGCCGCGCTACGCCCTGCCTCTCCTTGCGGTGCTGGTCAGCGCCGTGACGCTGTGCTTTGGCCTGGGCGCCTATCCGCTCCTGCAGCCCGACGAAGGTCGCAACGCCGAGGTGGCGCGGGAGATGCTGGAGTCGGGCGCCTGGTTCGTGCCGACTTATGACGGTCTGCCGTATCTCGATAAGCCGGCCTTCTTCTTCAAGGCGGTGGCCCTGTCGCTAGGCGCGTTCGGTCAGAGCGAAGCGGCTGCCCGGCTGCCCTCGGTGGTTTTTGCGGCTGCGCTGCTGTTGCTGCTGTATCGTTTTTGCCGGCGACACTACGATGCCGCGACTGCCGCCGTGGCAGTGATCGTGGTCGCTGCGACCCCGCTCTACATCGCGTTCGCCCGTATCGTGATCTTTGACATGACGCTGGCCTTCTTCGTCTCGGCGACGATCCTGATGTGCTTCGAGGCTGCCGGCGCAGACGAGGCGCGGCGGCGGGCGCGGTTGTACACACTGGCCGCGGCTTGCGCGGGCTGCGCAACCCTGGTGAAAGGACCGGTGGGGTTTCTGCTGCCGACACTGGTCCTTGCGGTGCATCATGCACTCGGCGGCGCAAGGGGTTGGTGGCGCGAGGCGTTCGCGGCGCGGAATGTCGCGTTGTTCTTCGCGCTGTTTCTGCCGTGGTTCGTCGGCGTGAGTCTGCAACACCCCGATTTTCCGTACTACGGCATCATCAAGGAGTCGGTCCAGCGTTTCACGACCGACGAGTTCCACCGCACGGCACCCTTTTACTTCTACGGCGTGATCATCGCGCTGTGTTTTTTTCCATGGAGCGCGCTCCTCCCTGAAGCGATGGTCGCCGTATGGCGCGGACGGTCCAGGCTCGGCGCGGTGGACCGAATGTTCGTGGTCTGGGCGATCGTGGTGGTGGTGTTTTTTTCGCTGTCCAGTTCCAAGTTGCCCGGCTATATCCTGACGGCCAGCGTGGCGCTGGGCGTGCTGACGGCCCGGTTGTTCGTGCTGGCCGCGGCGGGGAATACGCGGGCGACAGGTATCGTGCGGCGCGGTACGTGGGGGCTGGCAATCGTCGCGTCGTGCGCGGCAGCTCTGTCCGGCAGCGTTGCGGCGAATCCCGACCGGCTGGGTCGGTTGCCCGTCAAGGTGGCGGAACATCTCGTGCCGCTACAGGGGGCATTCGGTCCGCTGGCGGTCGTGCTCGCAGTCACGGCGGGGCTCGCAGTATTCGGTGCGCTGCGCCGCAACCCACGCTACAGCTTTGCGGCCTTCGTCCTCTTTCCGCTCGCGCTGACGATGCTGACGGTTCAGCACATTGGGCCGTATGCAACGCAGCGTTCCGCACAGTCGCTGGCGGGCGCGATACCGCCTCTCGCCGACGACGTGGAGGTGGCCTGCTACCTGTGTCTCCCGAATGGGCTGCCCTACTACCTGGGGCGTCCGGTCACCGTGATCACCTTCCGGGATGGGCGCGAGTTCGAGAGCAACTACATCCGGTTTCGCCTGCTGGCGGATCCGAACTGGCCCGATGCAGCCGTCCGGGAGCCCGAAGTCGAGCGCTGGGTGACCGGGCGCGTGAAACCTGTCTACCTGCTCGTGCGCCGCACCGACCGGGAATACGTGCGCCGGCGGCTACAGCGTCCTGAGCTCGAATTTACCCGTCTGCATCCGGATTACTGGGGTACCTGGGTTCTGCCGCGGGCCTCGCGGTGAAGCATTCGACGGCGTAGGCGACACCATGCAGTACTTACCCATTTTCCTGAAGGTGACTGGCGAGACCTGTTTGGTCGTCGGCGGCGGTGAAGTGGCGTCGCGCAAGATTGCCACGCTGCTGCGCGCCGGTGCGCGAGTGACGGTCGTGTCCCCGGAGCTCGTCCCGGTAGTGGCCGAGTTGGTGACCCGGGGCCTCATCGTGCATGTTGCCAAGCCATTCGAGCCCGATGACCTCGAAGAGGTCGCGCTGGTCGTGTCGGCCACCGGCGTGCGGGCTGTCAACGAGGCGGTGGTCGCAGCGGCGCGTGAACGCGGCATTGCCTGCAATGTGGTGGATTGCCCGGAGCTGTGCACGTTCATTTTCCCGGCTATAGTCGACCGCTCGCCGGTGATCATCGCGGTCTCCACCGGTGGCGCATCACCGGTGCTTGCGCGCCAGGTGCGTGCCCAACTGGAGACCCGGCTGCCGGCGGCCTACGGGCGGTTGGCCGAATTCGCCGAGCGGTTCCGGACACGGGTCAAACAGGCTTTGACCAATGGCGATCAGCGGCGGCGGTTCTGGGAGCAATGCCTGCGAGGTCCGGTCGCTGAACTGGCGCTCGCCGGCCGGGAGGACGAGGCAGCGGCGCAATTGGAGCGGCTTATCGAAGTTGCGGCCGGTCGATCGTCGGCGGTCGGTATGGTGTCCCTCGTCGGCGCGGGCCCGGGCGATCCGGACCTCCTGACCCTGCGGGCCTTTCGCCTGATACAGGAGGCCGATGTCGTCGTCTACGACCGCCTGGTTTCGCCTGCAGTCATGGCCTTGGTCCGCAACGATGCCGAGCGCATTTATGCGGGCAAGGAACGCAGCCGGCATACCTTGCCGCAGGAGGATATTAACCGTCTGCTCGCGCGCTTGGCGCGTGCGGGGCAGCACGTCGTGCGGTTGAAGGGAGGGGATCCGTTCATCTTCGGTCGCGGCGGCGAGGAAATCGAAACCTTGATGGACGAGGGTATCCCATTCCAGGTCGTGCCGGGCATCACGGCAGCTTCCGGCTGCGCGGCCTATGCCGGGATTCCACTGACCCACCGCGACTGCGCGCAGTCGGTGACGTTCGTGACCGGGCATCTGAAAGAGGGGTCGGTCGGCGACCTCGACTGGGAGCGGCTCGCGCAACCACAGCAGACGCTGGTGATCTATATGGGGCTTCAGGGTCTGGAGCAGATCTGCGCGGCCTTGATCGCGCATGGCTGCGAGCCCGACCGTCCTGCCGCGCTGGTCCAGCAGGGAACGACGCCCGGGCAGAGAGTCATTCTGGGCACCGTTTCTACCTTGCCAGGTGAGGTCGCGACGGTGGGTGCCAGCGCGCCGACCCTGGTGATCGTCGGTCAGGTCGTCCGCTTGCGGCAAAAGCTGGCCTGGTTTCAGGCCGCCGCGGGACTGCCGCGCGCGCCTTGAGGGCCTCCGGGGTGTTCCGCCAAGCCGAACATACGGCTTGGGTTCAGTCCAAGATCCCCTGCGTCTACGGACCGGGCATGCGATCGGGATGGCTGCTATACGGCGGCGCTGCTTGCGGGCTGCGCTGTTGCAGGCTGAGGTAGCGACAGTCCCACCCGATAGCCGGGCGACCGTAGGTCAGCGGAACGGAGATTTCTCGGGCGCTGCGGGGGCTGCCCCGACGTGAAGCGCCTTTAGGGTGATGCGCAGTGCCGGCAGGCCGGTATCGGCGCTGGGCGTATAGGTCAATGCCGCCTCCTCGAACGGCGGCGTCCCGTGCGGCAGTACGAAGAACAGGAAACCGCGTGCCGACTCGCCGCGCCTGAGATCGACGGTCCGCAATTCCTTCCGCGTATAGTCTTCGCGGCGACCGTCGGCGGCCTCGTCGTCGCGTTGGTTCAGCATCAGGGAGCCCAGCAGACCGGCAACCCGGCCCGCCAGAGCGCCGATCGGGCCGGCCAAGCCACCCACCATGCCAGCGCCGGTCACGGCGTAGTGGGCTACGCCTGGTTTGGGCGGAAACAGCAGTGCCACTTCAGGGCCCGGGCGCGGCGTCGTCGTCTCACCGCCGGGCAAGGCCAGCGAGAAGTGTTCGGGTGCGACGTGCAGGGGAAGATCCGCAGCATTACTGACGACGACCTGGACCGGCAGCACGGCGATCGAGGCAAAATCGGCGGCGAAGATCGCTTCCTGTCGCTCGGGTTGGACGTGAGGGTCCGCGCCGAGCGAGATGGACCCTTGCCGGACCGAGTGCGGCATTGCCGGGATCGGCGCGCTGGCCGCTTCCCGCGCTTCGTAGGCCGCACACCCGGTCAGCAGCAGGCAGCTGCTCAACAGTGCCGCAGTTGCGGTCGCAGCGAGTCCGCCACGCGATGGCACTTGAACGTCGAGTCGATGCGGTAACATCGGGACACCGGAAGGGTGGTGGGCTTGCTGTCAGGCCATGAGGATCGCTCAGCTGAGGGCGCGGAGCAAGCCGGCTGGTGCAATGGCGCCGTTCCGCGACCTACGTGTTCACGCCTATTGCCATGCCGCGGGGGGCGGATTAGTCTCCATTTGATAAGGCATCGGCTCGAAGCCGACGGGTCATCAGACAGTAGGTCCTTCGCTACACTGTGGGTTGTCGCGGTGCCCGCGTGCCAGCGGCGGGTTGTCGGCGCCACCGATTTCGTGCCGTTCGCGGCAAAGGAGGTTCAAGATGAACGGGTATAAAGCATTGAGGCTCGCAGTACTGGGAGTCGCGCTTTCGCCGGTCGCCGCCGTAGCGGGCGGCTGGGGATTCCTCGCTCAGGCGCTGATGGTCGAAGACATCAGCTCGAGCCGGAATGGGGGCAGTCTGGCGGCCTATTACGGCGCGGTCGGCGTGAACGTCTTTTCGACGACCAGCAGTGCCTGGTGCCGGACCGGACTCTACGACGCCACGCACACTCAGTATCTGGCGTTCTGGAACGCGCGCACGTCCGCTCCGACCAGCTTCGGGTTTGGGTTCGGGTTCGTTGCGCAAAACGATGACTGGGGCACGAACTCGACCGCGATGACGGAGAGTCTGACGTCCACGACCGGTCAAGGCTACGTGGTCGGCAAGGCCGCTATCCTGGCCGAGGAACTCCCACTGGCGGATTTCGGGATCAATATCCCGGACGCTCAGGCGACCGAGCTTTACCAGGCCTTCATCACCCTGGCGATCGAGCAGCGCTTGGCAAAGTCGCGCCGTCACTTGGGCGCCGTGCTGGCCCAGGCCGCGAGGCGGCGGACCGACCGCTTCCCGGCGATGCTGGTCGATGCCTATGCGGAGACGATTGCCGGCAGTTGCGGCACGGACACGGCCCAGGTTGCCAAGCAGATCGAACGCCAGGAAAAGGCGTTTCGCCGCCATGTCCAAACCTATGGATCGCTGGTTTTTTCGCGCGGCAAAGAGGGCTTTCACTCGATCGTCGTGAGTTGGGCGGCGCTGACCGCGGCCGTCTGGAACAACCAGGGTGTGCACTCGGTATCTGCTTTCACCTTGCGGCGCCTGGCCGGATACTACCTGCCGCTCGCCGACGAGCTGATACGCGACGATTACCTCGCCGAGCTTCGGGCGACCGCCGATCAGGTTGGATCAGAACTCATAAAACAGCTGTTTGCGCCCTGAGCCCCGGTAGCACCGGCGGCAGTCCGCCGCCCGCCTTCAGTGTCGCGTGCGCAAGGCCTCAGCCGTTTTCGCGTGTACCGCGCCGAAGCCGCCATTGCTCATGAATACGATGTGATCGCCGGCTCGGGCTTCGGTTCGCAGGTGATCGATGATGGCGTCGAGCGTTGGCAGGACACTGATGTGCGGTGAGCTTGCCGCGACGCGCGCCGCATCCCAACCCAGGTCCGGCGCCTGGTAGATGATCGCCCGGTCAGCACTGGCGAGCGATGCGGCCAGCGCATCGACGTGCACTCCCATCTTCATCGTGTTCGATCGCGGTTCCAGGATCGCGATGATCCGGGATTCACCGACTCGTGCCCGCAAGCCCTCCAGCGTTGTCGCGATGGCGGTCGGGTGATGGGCGAAGTCGTCGTATAGGGTGACGCCGTCGACCGTCGCGTGGATCTCGAGCCGGCGCTTCACGTTGCGGAAGCTGCCGAGCGCGGCCGTGGCATGTTCTGGCTCGACTCCCGCATGGCAAGCTGCGGCAATGGCGGCCAGCGCATTGCGGGCATTGTGATGCCCGCTGAGTTCCCAAACGACTTCGCCCACGGAACGGCCCCGCCAGAACACTTCAAACCGGCTGGCATCCGCTGCCGCGAGGCGCGCTTGCCAATCTGCCGACCCCGATGGATCGAGGCCTGTCAGACCGGTGCGCTGCACCGGAGTCCAGCAGCCCATCTCTACGACCGCATCCAGATTGCCATCGTCCGCTGGCCGAATGATCAGTCCCTCTCCGGGGATGCTGCGAATCAGATGGTGGAACTGTCGCTGGATGGCCGCGAGGTCAGGGAAAATGTCCGCATGATCGTAATCCAGGTTGTTCAGGATCGCGGTTCGCGGCCGGTAGTGGACGAACTTCGAGCGTTTGTCGAAAAACGCCGTGTCGTACTCGTCGGCTTCGATGACGAAGAAGCGGCTCCCGCCGAGCCGCGCCGACAAACCGAAATTGAGTGGAACGCCCCCGACCAGGAAGCCGGGTTCCAGCCCGGCCTGCTCCAGAATCCAGGCCAGCATGCTGGTCGTCGTGGTCTTTCCATGGGTTCCGGCCACGGCCAGGACCCACCGCTGGGTCAGCACGAAGTCATGCAACCACTGTGCGCCCGAGGTGTAGGCCAGGCCCCGGTTAAGGACGGCTTCGACCTCGGGATTGCCCCGCGACAGGGCATTGCCGATGATGACGAGTTCCGGCGCGGGGTCGAGGTTCTCGGCTGCGAAGCCGCTCATCAGGCCGATCCCGTGGCGCTCGAGCTGCGTGCTCATCGGGGGATACACGTTCTGGTCCGAGCCGGTGACGTGATGGCCCAGCTCTTTGGCCATAATCGCGAGCCCTCCCATGAAGGTCCCGCAGATGCCGAGGATATGAATGTGCAAGTGGCAATACCTGTCGTAAGGAGCGGCATTCAGCGATGCCTGGCGGAGAATTCCCCGCCCGTGGCACGACCGAAGTTTGTGCCGGCGTGGCGCTTCGCCGAAATCGCTGCAGCGCGGTGGGTGTTGTCCTACGAGAGCCAGCGGACTTTGCCGCGCACCAGGCCGAGTCGGCTGCGGCGTGAAGATTTGTGGCGATCCCGGTTTGGCTTAAACTAGACGCCGTAGCGTAGCCACCTTTAGTCACATGAGCAAGAAGCACTGCATACAGATCGAAGCGGTTTCCCGGTACCTGGAATCCCAATCGGCGCCGGAAGCCGGACGTTACGTCTTCTCCTACACGATTACGATCGTCAACAATGGCAGCGTTCCAGCGAAGCTTCTGTCGCGTCACTGGGTGATCACCGACAGTGATGGGAAAGTGCAGGAGGTGCGCGGTGACGGTGTCGTCGGCGAGCAGCCGCATCTGGTGCCGGGGCAATCCTTCCGCTACACGAGTGCGGCCATGATCGAGACGCCGCTGGGCACGATGCAGGGCGAATACCAGATGGTTTCGGACGACGGGCAGCATTTCGATGCCGAGATCGCGCCGTTCGTGCTCGCGATCCCCCGCGTTCTGCACTGAGTTTCTCCGGGCATGGCGCTGCATGCCGTCGGCGACGTGCAGGGCTGTCACGCCGAACTGCTGAGTCTGCTCGACGAAATCCGCTTCGATCCGGCCCGTGATCGGCTACTGCTGACCGGGGATCTCGTCAATCGTGGCCCTCGATCGCTCGAGACCTTGCGCCTCGTCAGATCGCTGGGAGCGGCCGCGACCACGGTTCTGGGCAATCATGACCTGCATCTGCTGGCAGTGGCCTTCGGGATTTCCCGCACGAAGCGGAAGGATACATTCCACGATGTCCTCGATGCACCGGACTGCAACGAGTTGCTGAACTGGCTCCGGCGTCAACCACTCTGTCATCGCGAAGGCCGCTATACCTTGGTGCATGCCGGTCTGTCGCCTTACTGGACGGTAGACGAGGCGCGCGCCCGCGCCGCCGAGGTGGAAGCCGTGCTGCGGGGGCCCGACTGCGCCGCATTCCTGCGCCAGATGTATGGCAATGAGCCGGATCGCTGGTCGGAGCAGGCGACCGGCTGGGATCGCCTGCGCTACATCGTCAACGCCTTCACTCGCATGCGCTACGTCGCGCCGGATTGGCGGCTCGATTTCCGCGATAAGGGGCTGCCGGGTACGCAGCGTGACGGGCTCCTGCCGTGGTTCGAGATCCCGGGGCGGCGCAGCGCCGGTGCAGCAATCGTGTTCGGGCACTGGTCGACGCTGGGGTTCAGGGTGTCGGGCGGATGCCATGCGCTCGATACCGGATGCCTCTGGGGCGGCGAACTGACCGCGCTGCGTCTCGACGGCGCGTCTCAGCGGGTTGCAGTACCGTGCCTGAACGGACCCGAGGGTTATCAGCCGAAGGGGTAGGGCGGTCGTGCCCGATCCGTTTCGCCGGGAGGCTAAGGCACGATCTCGTGGATCTCGATCGACTGAACGGTCGTGGTGTTGCTGGGCAGCGGTGCGCTGAGGCCCTGCAAGTCGCCCGGTGACGGTGTCGGCTTGCCGCTCTTCGAGATGCGTGCGCCGATCACGATCCGCTCGAAGGACGAGAGCTTGCGTCCGGCCATCATGGCCATGGAATCGTCCAGTGTCACCTCCAATGGCAGGTCACGTACCTGACGACGCACCACCGCAAGCGGCATTGGCGGGCCCTCGCTGGCACGGGCAAAGACGAACACGCTGTCGTCGGGCGCCGCTCTGGACTTGAGGGCGGGGGACAGGGTCACATGGACAGCAATGCGGGCGCCGGAAGCCGGCTGGGGAGCCACTGCGGGCGCGTTGCTGGATGGGGCGGCAGCCTCGGCCTGCGCGATGTAATCGGCGACGGTTCGATACTCTTCGCTATCGGGAGGCAGTTGCTTTGCCAGCGCGCGCCAGTACCCCGCCGCCACGGCCATCTCGTCACGCTCTGCCGCGCCCAGACCGGCCAGCCACAGGCCAGTCGGGTGCTTTGGATCCCGCGCGAGGATGCCGTCAACCAGTTTTGCGGGCTCCCCGGCCATCGAGCCACCGTTGTTCTCGGCCAGCGCCTGCGCGTACAACGCGATGATGTCGAGGTTGTCGGGAGCGAGCTTGCGTGCGAACTCGTAGGCCGTCAGCGCCTTCGCTGAATTGCCCATGGCTTCGAGCGAGCGTCCGAGCAACAGCCATCCCTGCAGATCGTTTGGCTCTTTTGCGAGCTTGGCGGCCAGTTGTTCGACGGTGGCTTGCAGGGACTCGCGAGCCTCCGCGGTGGAGGCGGGCGGCGCGCGCACCAGATCCAGCCGTCCGAGTTGCCCGTACAATAACAGGCCGCCCGCGACGGCACCCAGGATGCCGGCGACGACGGATGTGCGACCCGCCGCGGCGGGTTTCGATGGCACTGCGTCAGGCGCAGCATCCAGATCGTCGAGCAGTGTGCGGTCCAGTTCTGTCTGCAGTGCCGCTGCCTGACCGGCATCGAGATCCTCGGCTTCCAGTTCATGGCGCCGCTGCTGATGGATCAGTAGATTCAGATCGCGGCGGGCCAGGCTTGCCTGCCGACCCCGGCTGAGCAACGCTGGCAGGATGAGGCCCAGCCCGAACAGCACCAGCAGCGCTGCGAGACTCCAGAACTGGGTCATCGGTTCATTTCCGGGTGTCGCCTTCCAGTTGGCGCAGTCGCTCGCGCTCAGCTGCGCTTAGCTCGGGCGAACGCGTAGCGGCGTGCTGCCGGGTGCGGGACCGGATGAACAGCAGCCCGCCGACCAATGCCACGAACGGGCCGAGCCATAGCAACCAGGTGATGGGCTTGACCGGGGGTCGGTACAACACGAAGTCGCCATATCGCTCCACCAGAAACTGGACCGCTTCTTCGTCGCTCTTGCCGCTCCGAATGATCTGGTAAACCTCGTCGCGCAGGTCGCGCGCCAGATCCGCGTCGGAGTCGGCCAGGGACTGGTTTTGACAAACGAGGCAGCGCAGTTCCTCGACCAGCCGCTCGTAACGCAGCTGTTCGGTCGTGTCCTTGAAGGTCCGGATTTCGGTAGCGCTCGCAACGGGAATGCAGACGCAGCACAGAACGAGCAGGCAGGCCCGGACAGAGTGTTTCAACCCGGTTCTCCTTCGAGTTGCTGGACGAGTGGCAGCAGAATGCCGTCGATTGCCTCACGCGTCAGGGGGCCGGTGAACTTGTGCCGGATGATGCCCTTGCGGTCGATCACGAAGGTCTCGGGGACGCCGTAGACGCCCCAATCGATGCCGACGCGCCCGTCCGCATCGAACGCGCTGCTGCGATATGGATTGCCGAGCCGCGCCAGCCACTCCAGGGCGGCATTCCGCTCGTCCTTGTAATTAAGGCCGTAAATGGGCACGCGGCCGGTCTTCGCGAGTTCCACGAGCAACGGGTGTTCCTGTCGGCACGAAACGCACCACGAGGCCCAGACGTTCAACAGGCTGACCTGTCCGCGGAACACCTCGCTGCTCAGCGCTTCGGCCGGTGCATGCAGTTGCGGCACGGAGAAAGCCGGTGCCGGCTTCCCGATGAAGGGCGACGGCACTTCGCGCGGATTGAGTGTCAGCCCCACGCCGAGTAGCACGACCATCAGCACGAAAACGACCAGCGGGATCAGGAAAGTCAGGCGCAAGGGCAGGGTTCCCCGGGTTCAGGCGGTGGCCGACGAAGGCGTCGCTGACAGCGCGGTCTTCTGGCGTGCGGCGACGCGATAGCGCTTGTCGCTCGCGGCCAGCACGCCGCCGAGTGCCATGCAAAGGCCGCCCAGCCAGATCCATCGAATGAACGGCTTGTAGTAGAGGCGGACGCTCCAGGCGCCGTTGTCCATCGGTTCGCCCAGCGCGACGTACAGGTCGCGGGTGAGGCCCGGGTCGATCGCCGCTTCGGTCATCGTGTTGCGTTGCACCCGGTAGGCGCGCTTCTCGGGCTTGAGTATCACCTCGCGGGTACCCGAGCGCACTGCGAATTCGCCTTGCGAGGCCGTGTAGTTCGGGCCTTCCACGCGGGTTGTCCCGCGAAAGGTGAACGCGTAGTCGCCGATTGCCACGGTCTCGTTCGGCGCGAGACGGACAGTCTTCTCGACCGTGTAGCGGCCCGACAGGGCGATGCCGATCAATACGACGGCCAGCCCGGCGTGGGCGAGGGTCATGCCGTAGACGCCGCGTGACTGGGAGCGGAGGCCCGCCAGCCAGTGTTCGCGCAGACGAATGCGGCTCCAGAGCGTATAGCCGGCCGTGACCACAAGCCAGATCGCCAGCGTGATCGTGGCCAAGGTCTTGATGTCGCGAAGGCTCCAGAACACGGCCATGGTGACGATCCCAGCGGCCAGGCTCAGCAGGGCCAGCCAGCGGGTGCGGTGTGCGATGGCGGTCAGATTGGCACTGCGCCACGGAAACAGCAGACCCGTGCCGGCCAGCAGGAATACCGGGGCCATCACCGGCGCGAACACGGCATCGAAATAGGGCGGTCCGACCGAGATCTTGCCGAGGCCGAGCGCGTCGACCACCAGCGGATACAGCGTACCCAGCAGGATGCTTCCGGCAGCCGTGACCAGCAGGATGTTATTCAGCAACAGCAGGTTTTCGCGCGAGACGAGTTCGTAGCGTGCGTTGTCACGGACGGCGGGTGCGCGCAAGCCGTACAGCATGAGAGATCCGCCGATCACGACGCCGAGCAGCACCAGGATGAACAGTCCGCGGGCCGGGTCGGTCGCGAAGGCATGCACGGAGGTCAACACGCCCGAGCGGACCAGGAAGGTGCCCAGCAGGCTCAGCGAAAACGCAAAGATGGCCAGCAACACCGTCCAGGCCTTGAACGCCCCGCGCTTCTCGGTCACGGCCAGCGAGTGGATCAGTGCAGTCGCGACCAGCCACGGCATGAATGAGGCATTCTCCACCGGGTCCCAGAACCACCAGCCGCCCCAACCCAGTTCGTAATACGCCCACCAGGAGCCTAGCGTGATGCCGGCCGTCAGGAAGGTCCAGGCGACCAGTGTCCATGGGCGCGACCAGCGGGCCCAGGCCGCATCCAGCGATCCGCTCAGCAGTGCGGCGACGGCGAAGCTGAACGCGACGCTGAGGCCGACGTAACCCATGTAGAGCATCGGCGGATGGATCGTCATGCCGAAATCCTGCAGCAGCGGGTTCAGGTCATTGCCGTCCGCAGGTGGTACCGGCAAGCGCTCGAATGGATTCGAAGTCAGCAGGATGAACAGCAGGATGCCGATGCTGACCAGCCCCATGACACCGAGCACGCGGGCCACGAAGTCCTCGGTCAGGCTGCGGCTGAAGATGGTCACCGCCAGCGTCCACAGGCCCAGGATGGTTGCCCAGAGCAGCATCGAGCCCTCGTGCCCGCCCCAGACCGCCGACAGGCGGTAGTAGAGGGGCAGCGCGCTGTTGGAGTGCTGCGCGACGTAGGCCACCGAGAAGTCGTTGAGGGCGAAGCTGGCCGCCAGGCACCCGAACGCCGCGAGCAGGAAGAAACACTGTGCGCGCCCAGCGCCCCGGGCAACCGCCATCCACAGCGTCACACCACCCGCGGCACCGGCCAATGGGAAACCGGCCTGCAGCAGTGCCATCATCAAGGCCATGACGAGGGCCAGATGGCCGAGTTCGGCGATCATTTCGGTTGCCAGGCCTGGTAATCGAGGACGGGCTTGCCGTCGGCGCCGTGCTTCACGGTGTCGGCGATTTCGGGCGGCATGTAGTTCTCGTCGTGTTTGGCGAGGACCTCGGTGGCTTCGAACACGCCGTCCTGATTCAACTGCCCGATCGAGATGATCCCCTGGCCTTCCCGGAAAAGGTCCGGAAGGATGCCACTATAGGTGACCGCGACGCTCGCCGGACCGTCGGTGACTTCGAATCCCACCTTTAGACTGCCGGCATCGCGTTTTACGCTGCCCGGAACGACGAGGCCGCCGACGCGGAACGGATAGCCTTTGGGCGCTTCGCCCGCGGCAACCTGTGATGGCGTGTAGAAGTACAGCAGGTTCTTCTGGAATGCGGACAGAGCAAAAAATGCCGCGACCGCGATCCCGATAAGGATGCCGCTCACCGCCAGCATGCGCTGGTGCCGCCGTGTCATGTGGAACTCTTGCGCTGTTGGTTCAAGGCCGAGAATCGCCGCTGGACCCGGGTGTGGCGGCGGCGTGCCGCGATCAGGTTGGCGGCCAGCACGAGCGCGGCCAGCCCGTAGGCCGGCCAGACGTAGGCGGCATAGCCGCCCATGTTCAGAAAGTGTTCGAAGTCCATCGTGAAGTCGTGTACCTGGCGCTGTCGTTCAGTGTTTGTGGAGGGGAGCGGACGGCAGCGGCCGGTCTCTTCACACCCCCTCAGAGTGCATCGAGGATAGCGCGTTTCACCGCGTCGAGTTGGGCTTCTACAGTGCGCGGCTTGACCGTGCATTGCCCAATGGCCGTGTCCGGGTCTTTGAGGCCGTGTCCGGTCAGAGTGCAAACGACCGTACTGCCCTCGGGGATGCGGCCCCGTTCGATGTCGTGGATTGCGCCGGCTACCGAAATCGCCGAGGCGGGTTCGCAAAAGATGCCCTCCTTCTCGGCGAGCAGTTTTTGCGCCGCCAGAATCTCCTGATCGGTGAAGCCGGCGAACCATCCGCCCGATTCACGCTGCGCGCGCCAGGCCCCGTCCCAGGACTGTGGGTGCCCAATGCGGATCGCGGTGGCGATGGTCTCGGGATGGTCGATCATTTCGCCGGTCAGGAAAGGCGCGGCGCCCGCGGCCTGATAACCCAGCATGATCGGTCGCCGGTCGGTCACCGGTGGATGGCGTTCGGTGCCGATCGCGTATTCGCTGTAGCCCTTCCAGTAGGCAGTGATGTTGCCGGCATTGCCGACCGGGAGGCAATGGTAGGTCGGGGCCTCGCCCAGTTCGTCGACGATTTCGAACGCCGCTGTCTTCTGCCCGTCGATACGGAACGGGTTGATCGAGTTGACGATCGTGACCGGCGCATGGTCGGCGATCTCCTTCACGATCCGCATGCCGTCATCGAAATTGCCCTTGATCTGCAGCACGACTGCGCCGTACAGCATGGCTTGAGCCAGCTTGCCCATGGCGATTTTGCCATCGGGAATCAACACGAAAGCCGTGATTCCGGCACGTCCGGCATACGCGGCGGCGGCGGCAGACGTGTTGCCGGTCGACGCGCAGATGATCGCCCGGCTGTCCTCCTCGACGGCTTTCGACACGGCCATGGTCATGCCGCGGTCCTTGAAGGAGCCCGTGGGGTTCAGTCCCTCGAATTTGACATACAACGCAACATCCTTGCCGATCAGCCTCGGGATGTTGTGGAGTTGGATCAACGGCGTGTTGCCCTCGCCGAGGCTGATCGGACAGGTCTTGTCCGTGCAGGGCAGACGGTCGCGGTAGCGGTGGATGAGTCCGATGTAGCGGTTGGCTGAAGGCATGGTGGCAGTCGCTGCGAAAAGGCTGGGGCGTCGGTCGTAACGCGCGAGTCCGGCTTTGGGGCTCGCGCTTACTTCAAGGTTTCGAGGCGGATCCGCACGGCGGGACCCTGGATCGTGTCGAGGGCTTCGATCTGCGCCAGCGCAGCATTCAGTTCCCGCTCCAGCACCCGGTGGGTGATCATGATGATCGGCAGATGACTCGCGCCCGTGGGCGCTTCCTTCTGTATCAACGCCTCGATGCTGATGCCCTGGTTGGCGAGGATCCGGGCGATGTCGGCCAGCACGCCGGGTTTGTCTTCAGCGTTCAGTCTCAGGTAATAGGCCGTTTCGACCTCGTCGATCGCGAGTACCGGTATGTCGGAGATCGACTGCGGCTGGAACGCGAGATGCGGTACGCGATTCTCGGAATCGGAAGTCAGCGTGCGCACGACATCGACCAGATCCGCCACGACCGAGGACGCCGTCGGCTCGGCGCCGGCGCCGGCACCGTAGTACAGCGTGGGTCCTACCGCGTCGCCCTTGACCAGGATGGCGTTCATGACACCCGCCACGTTGGCGATCAGCCGGCGCTCGGGAATCAGGGTCGGGTGCACCCGCAGTTCCACGCCGCGTTCCGTGCGCCTTGCGATGCCGAGCAGTTTGATCCGATAACCGAGGGCTTCCGCATAGGCGACGTCCGTGGCGGTGATGCCGGTGATGCCTTCGACGTAGACGCGCTGGAACTGCAGCGGGATGCCGAACGCGATCGAGGCCAGGATCGTCAGTTTGTGCGCGGTGTCCGTACCCTCGATGTCGAAGGCGGGGTCGGCCTCGGCATAACCCAGCGCCTGAGCCTCCTTCAGCACGCTGTCGAAATCGCGCCCCTTGTCGCGCATTTCGGTCAGGATGAAGTTGCAGGTCCCGTTGATGATCCCGGCGACCCACTCGACGCGATTGCCGGCCAGGCCCTCACGCAAGGTCTTGATGATCGGGATGCCGCCTGCCACGGCGGCTTCGAAGGCCACCATCAACCCGCGTCGGCTCGCCTCGGCGAATATCTCGTTGCCGTGCAGCGCGATCAACATCTTGTTCGCGGTAACGACATGCTTGCCCCGGTTCAGGGCCCGCAGCACCAGATCTTTGGCCGGTACTTCGCCGCCGATCAGCTCGACGACGATCTGGATGTCGGGATCGTCGACGACTGCGTGCGGATCGGTGGTGACTTCCAGCCCGCTGGTGTCGCAAATTCGGGCGCGCGCGAGGTTGCGAGTCGCAATCCGGGCGATCTGAATTTCGCGGCCGGCGCGCCGGCTGATCTCGCTGGCATTTCGACGCAGCACGTTGACGGTGCCGCCGCCGACCGTACCCAGCCCGAGCAGGCCAATCTTTACCGGCTTCAATGACAGGTCCTCACGTGGCATCTCGACCGGCGATCATACTTCATTGTCCCGTCGCAGCATATGACGGATGCCGCGCACGGCTTGTCGCGTCCGGTGTTCGTTCTCGATCAGGCTGAAACGCACATGGTCGTCGCCGAACTCACCGAAGCCGATGCCGGGCGATACGGCGACTTGCGCATCGAGCAACAGCTTTTTCGCAAATTCCAGCGAACCCATCGCGCGGTACTGCTCCGGGATCGGAGCCCAGACGAACATGGTGCCGCGCGGCTTCTCGACGTGCCACCCGATGTCGTTCAGGCCCTTGCACAGCGTATCCCGGCGTGATCGATAGAGTTCGCAGATCTCGTGGACGCAATCCTGGGGGCCTTCCAGAGCGGTGATCGCAGCGACCTGAATCGGGGTGAACATTCCGTAGTCCAGATAGGACTTGATGCGGGCCAGCGCGGCGACCAGCTCGGGGTTGCCACACATGAAACCCACGCGCCACCCCGGCATGTTGTAGCTCTTCGACAGCGTGAAAAACTCGACGGCGACTTCGGTCGCATGAGGAACCTGCAGGATCGACGGGGCGACGTATCCGTCGAAGACGAGGTCGGCGTACGCGAGGTCATGCACCACCCAGATCCGGTATTCGCGAGCGATTTCGATGACCTTCTCGAAGAAGTCCAACTCGACGCACTGCGTGGTCGGGTTGCCCGGAAAGTTCAGGACCAGCATCTTGGGTTTCGGCCACGAGGTCTTGATGGCCTTTTCGAGTTCCTCGAAGAAGTCGACCCCGTCGATCAACGGCACGTGGCGGACATCCGCACCGGCCAGCACGAAGCCATACGGATGGATCGGGTAGGCGGGATTGGGCACGAGCACCGCATCGCCCGGGCCCATCGTGGCCATCGCCAGATGGGCCAGGCCTTCCTTCGAGCCGATCGTGACGATCGCCTGGGTGTCCAGATCCAGTTCGACGTCGAAGCGGTCCCGGTACCAGTTGCAGATGGCGCGGCGCAGGCGGGGAATGCCGCGCGATACCGAATAGCGGTGGTTGGTGTCCTTGCGGGAAACCTCGACCAGCTTGTCGACGATGTGTTTGGGTGTCGGTCTGTCCGGATTACCCATGCCGAAGTCGATGATGTCGCTGCCGGCCGCTCGTTCCTTCGCCTTCAGTTCATTGACGATGTTGAAGACGTACGGCGGTAAGCGTTTGATGCGCTGAAATTCTTCCATTCGCGGCTCGGCAGGCAGAGGTCGTTGGGGGGAGGGCGGGTGTACGCGGTGAGGCGCCGTGACAAAACGCCTAAAAATAAGATCCGCGGTGGTTCTTGTCAAACTCGGCTTGGATGGTACGGCCGCGGGGTGATGGTGTGTCGGGATCTTGATTGAATTGCATTACAGATAGTAATGTTTATCAACTGTAAAAACTAATCAGGTGCCGGCCATGAAACGCGCTCATTCCGTTATTTTTCCGATCGCCGCCGTGGCTAGCATGGTCTCGCTGCCCGTACCGGGCTGGGCCGAAGGCCCGGTTCTCGGCGGTCAGCGATTCCTGCCGCTGAAGGCCCAACTCGGGCAGAAACTGTTTTTCGATTCGGACCTGTCCGCGCCGCCCGGTCAGTCGTGCTCGAGTTGCCACGATCCGAACGCTGGGTTCTCGGATCCCGATCCGCGCACGCCCACCTCGAAGGGCGTGATTCCCGGCCGCTTCGGCAGTCGCAATGCGCCCACCGCTGCCTACTCCGCCTTCGCTCCGGCATTCCATTACGATCCTGCCGAGGGGCTTTTCGTGGGCGGACAGTTCCTCGACGGGCGGGCGGCGACCCTGGAAGATCAGGCCGGCATGCCGTTCCTGAACCCGCTCGAGATGGCCAATCCGGACAAGGCGACAGTCGTCCGAAAGGTGCGCCAAGCCCACTACGCCGATCTGTTCCGCGCCGTTTACGGGCCCAAGGCGTTGGCCGAGGTCGATCGCGCCTACGACCGTATAGCGGATGCGATTGCCGCGTTCGAGAACACCCGCCTGATGAACCGCTTCAGTTCCAAGTACGATGCATATCTCGCCGGGAAGGCCGAGCTGACCCCAGCCGAAGCGAGCGGGCTGCGTTTGTTCGAGGATCCAGCCAAGGGCAATTGCGCCGCATGTCATCCCAGTGCCCCGGGGCCGGGTCGGACCCCGCCGCTATTCACCGACTACACCTATGACAATCTCGGCGTGCCGCGGAATCCGGCCAATCCGTTCTACGGTTTGCCCGCGGAGTTCAATCCGGAGCAGCGGGAGTTCGTCGACAGGGGGTTGGGAGCGGTTCTCGCGCGGTCCTCGGAAGACGGCAAGTTCAAGGTGCCGACGCTGCGCAACGTCGCCGTCAGCGGACCGTACATGCACAACGGTTACTTCGCCAGCCTTCGGGCAGTGGTTGCCTTCTACAACGATCGTGACGTCAGGCCGGCGTGCAAACCACGGTTCGTCGGTGAGGCAGAAGCGTTGCGGAGGGGCTGTTGGCCCCGGCCCGAGGTGACCCACAACGTCAATCGGGACGAACTAGGCCAGCTTGGTTTGACTGATCAGGAGGTCGACGACATCGTGGTATTCCTGCAGACCCTGACCGACGGTTACCGGTTGCCGACCGTGACGGAGTGACGCCGGTTGCGGGGCCGAATCACGGTCCCACGGCTTGCTCCCGGCTCAGCCGGACCCAGCCCTGAACGACCCGATAGACGATCCACATCAGGTCGCCGCTGAGGATCATCACGCCGAGCGGGCCAGCCGTCAGTGCGAGTGCTCCGGCGACGCCCACCGCGAGGCTGATCCAGAATGTCTGGATCTGCCAGCGGAAGTGGGATGCCAGCCACGACTCACCCGCTTTGGGCAGTTGCGTGTGGCTGATGATCGCGCTGATCGGGTAACTGATGCCGGCAATGACTGCGCCGGCCTGGAGCAGGTAAGCAATTTGAGCCAGTTGCTTTTTGGTCATGGCCATAAGCGGGTTTTATCGCGGTGTGAGGGGCGCGGTGACTCGCTACGTCGGCGGTCCGTATGGCTCAGCGCCGATGGCGGCCAGTCCGGCTCGCGCGCAGGTCTCGTCCAGGCGCACGCCCGGTGCACCGCCGACTCCGATGGCACCGACGATGGCGCCGTTCAGGGAAATCGGGAAGCCGCCCCCGAGCAGCAGGATCGAGTCGTTCATATCGTGCAGTCCGGCCAGTTCTGCGGAGCCGGCCGCGATTTCTGCGATGACTTGGGTGGGTTGGCGCAGGCTCGCGGCCGTGTAGGCCTTGCGTCGGCTGCTTTCCACGGTGTGCGGTCCGGCGCCATCAGCCCGTGCGGCCAGCACGGTCACACCGGCAGCATCGGTCACGGTCACGCTGACGCGGTGGCCATCCGTCTGACACTGTCGCAAACTCGCGGCTGCGGCCTTCTGCGCGAGTTCCAACGAAATGTTTGAGACCGTGACGAGATTCTCGGCGCGGAGCGGTGATCCGAACGAGGATAGCGCGAATGCTGCAAAAACGGTCGCCAGGTGACTCATGGAAGCGACGTCACGCTGCGTGGGGTGTGTCTTCATCTCGAACTCCGGGGCAATCCGACCCAAGTCAGACTTTCGACTGCGCGGCGCGATCGGATGTTCCGGTCGGTATATGGGGCTGACGCAGGCGGGCATCGAACTCCTGCAGGCGTTCGCGCGTGCCGATATCCATCCAGAAACCGGGATACAACTCGCCCGTGACGCGCCCGTGGGTCATGGCTTCGCGCAGGAGCGGTGCCAGCGCGCAACGACCCTCCGGCAGGTTGGCGAACAGCGAAGGCCGGTAGAGACCGATCCCGGCAAAGGTATGACGCTCCGCGCCGTCCGGCATCAGTGTCTGGCCGTGCAAGGCGAAGTCTCCGACTGGATGGTGCTCCGGGTTTGCGGTCAGGACCAGATGGGCGTCACCGGGCGGCGGGCGGTGCAGGCGCTCGAAGGGAAAATCGGTTGCGATGTCGCCGTTCACGACCAGAAAAGGGTCGTCCCCGAGCAGCCCTAGGGCATGGCGGATGCCGCCGGCCGTCTCCAGGGGCTCCGGACCCTCATCCGAGTAAGCGATGTTGACACTCCAGCGGTGTCCGTCGCCGAGGTGCTCCCGAATCTGGTCGCCCAGGTAAGCCAGATTGACCACCAGTTCGCGAAATCCGGCTTGGGCGAGCGCGACGATCAGGTGCTCGATCAGCGGCCGCTCTCCGGCTTCGAGTAGGGGTTTCGGCGTGTGGTCGGTCAGTGGCCGCAGCCGTTCGCCGCGGCCGGCTGCGAGGATCATGGCCTTCATGCGAAGACCGCGCGCCGGTGCGCCGGTTCGGCAGTGGACCGGAGAAACTCGCCGAACTCGGCGAATTCCGGATACTTCGTGCATACGCTGTCGACGTAGCCCAGCGTCCGCGGAATGTCTTTGAGGTAACCGCCCTTGCCATCGCGGAGCTGGAGGCGGGCAAAAATGCCGACGGCCTTCAGGTGTCGCTGCATGCCCATCAGGTCGAACCACCGCTCGAAGCGGGGAGCGTCCGAGGCAGCCAGCAGATCGTGTGCGATGGCCTGCTCCAGGTACTCCTGTCGCCAACGTGAGACACGGGACTCGGGCCAGGCGACATAGCAGTCCCTCAGCAGGGACACCAGGTCATAGCTGATCGGACCGATGACGGCGTCCTGGAAGTCCAGGATGCCCGGATTGCCGGAGGCACAGACCATCAGGTTGCGCGAGTGGTAGTCACGGTGGACGAAGACGCGCGGTTGCTCCAGGGCCGAGGTCACCAGTGTCGCGCTGACGCGGTCAAACAGAGACGCGGCATCGCCGTCGAGCGGACTGCCGAGCAGTCGACCCAGGAACCAGTCGCGGAAGATATCCAGCTCGCGTCGCAGCAGTGCGGCGTCGTAGGCAGGGCGTCCGCAGTCTTCGGTGTCGATCCCCGCCTGCAGGCGAACCAGCGCGGCGATCGCATCCCGGTAGAGCCGGTCCGAATTGTCCGCCCCGAGCGTTTCCAGATAATGGCGGCTGCCAAGGTCGCTGAGAACGGCAAAGCCTCTCTCCAGGTCGGTGGCATGCACGGCGGGCACCGTCACGCCGGCCTGACGCATCAAGTTCGCAACATCGATGAAGGCCTGGAGATTCTCCGTAGCCGGTGGGGCATCCATGACGACCCAGGACAGGTCGGCGATGCGGGTGCGAAAGTAGCGGCGGAAGCTGGCATCCCCGGAGGCGGGAACGAGCCTGCCCTGGCAACCGGGCAAGGTCTGTTCGAGCCAGATCGACAATTCGGTGCAGCGTGTGTCCTGGGGAGTGGTCATGCGTCTCTTGCGGTCGTCGAAAATTGCTTCGCGAGCGGAATGATGGGTTAAAATCAGGGCATTGTATGAGCTCCCGAGTCAGAAGAGAAACCCGGCCTCACGGCCAAGGCAGCGCGCCCGGCCGCCGTTGCGTGTAAGATGCCCAGTCCTTCGACCGCTTTCGGACGCCTTGCGCCCCTCAGTGCTGCCAGACTTTCTCCACCCTAGGTCCCTAGTCCCGGTCCTGAGAGGCCTCGCGGGCATCTGGCTGTGCGTGCCTTTCGGTGCGCAGGTGGCCATGGCGGTGCCTGCGCCGACATCCGTCGACGCGCAGCCTGCCTCTCGGATGGTGATTCGTAAGCCCTCGGAAGTCGCGCATGTCGAGGTTCCGCAGGGCCGTGCGGCCGGCATCACGGACGCGAAGTCCGGCTGGACCTGCCGCCAGGGTGACGAAGAAAAGGAATGGAAGTGCTCCCTCGCCGGCCCGGATCCCCGCGGAGAAACGCACGTGGTGCGCGAGCCGGGGGAGGAAATCGAGAACTGGTCCGAGCAGACCGACATCACGGACGAAGACGAAAAGCGGTTCCGGCCGCTGATGAGCAGCTTTCCATCCGATCCCTGGCTGCTGAATTGCGGGAAGCGGGAAGAGTACCGGGGCACGGACTTTCTGCTGTCGCCTGCCGATCGGACGGCGCGCGAACGCGCACCGATCGAGATCCGTTCCGATTATGGTGAGTTGCACGGTGATGAAGTCGCCAATTTCTCCGGCGCCGCTGAGGTCACGCGCGCCGATCAGAAACTGTCGGCGGACTTCATGAGCCGCAATGCCTTTGTGAACACGATGAATGCGAACGGGAACATGACCTATGTGGAGAAGGGCATGGCTTTCTCGAGCGACAGCGGCTTTCTTGATCTCGGGAAAGACAAGGGCGTTCTGCGCAATTCGCAGTTCGTGCTGTCCACCGTCCCGGCACGCGGCACCTCGCGCCTGACCTTCTTCGATAACAAGGATCTCTCGCGCTACGAGCAGTTTGCCTATACCAGTTGCCCGCCCGGCAACCGCGACTGGGTCCTGCACGCCGACAAGGTCAAGATCAACAAGGCCACCGGTCAGGGATCCGGCAGTCACGCATGGATGGAGTTCAAGGGTGTCCCGATGTTCTACACGCCCTACATGTCTTTTCCGACCGACGACAGGCGGCAAACGGGCTTGCTGGCTCCCAGCTTCGGCTATTCTTCGGTGCGCGGTTTCGATCTGACGGTGCCCTATTACTTCAACCTCGCGCCGAACTACGATCTGACCGTCTGGCCGCGGCTGCTGACCGAGCGCGGCGTGCTGTTGCACGGCGATTTTCGCTACCTGACTCCCTACAACCAGGGGCGACTGATCGGCGAGGTTCTGCCGGACGATTGGGAGACGCACCAGACGCGTGGTGAGGTCGGGTTGCTCGATAACGCGACCTGGACCGAGAATCTGCGATCGCATGTGGACCTGAACTGGGTCTCCGATCAACAGTATTTGAACCAACTCAGTAACCAGCTCGCGCTGATCGATTTCAACTTCGTGCGCAGTAACGCGTCGGTAACCTATACGGGCAGCACCGACAGTTTCGGCGCCTATGGCGTGACGACCTCCGCCGACACGTTCCAGACGATCAATCCCTTGATCGCGCCTGAGCAACGTCCCTTCTATCGGCTTCCGGCGACGAACATCTTTCATTACCTGCCGATCGCGGACACCGGTTTGAATGTGACGACCAACGTCGAGTTCGCCAATTTCGTCAGCGATGTAAATCCCGCGGGTCAGCGCCTAAACCTGAAGCCCCGCTTGCAGTTTCCGCTGCGCAGTGCGGCGGGTTTCGTCACGCCGAGCGTCAGCATGCAGTTGACGCAGTACATGATGACCGACCTGGTCAACCCGAACGATCCTGCCGACAGGGGTAAGCAGAACCAGCAGGTTGTCGACAGCAGCCTGACGCGCGCATTGCCTATCGTATCGCTGGATAGTGGCCTGTACTTCGAGCGGGATCTGGATATCGGGAAAGCAGGGTACACGCACACATTCGAACCGCGCTTGTTCTATGTGTATATCCCCTATCAGGATCAGGATCAGTTTCCGCTTTACGACACGATCAACTACGACTTCAACTATTACCAGTTATTCCGCGAGAACCGTTTCACCGGCAACGACCGACTGGGCGACACCAATCAGGTCACGCTGGCAATGACCTCCCGGCTGTCCGATCTGGCCAGCGGCAGGGACCGCTTCAGGGCGACGATCGGTGAGATCTTCTATTTCCAGGGGCGTCGCGTGACCTTGCCCATCTCGAATGTCGGAACGCTCTACTATCCGGATCAGGCGACGACGTTTTCGAACCTGATTGGCGATATGAGCGCGGCAATCACCGACCGCTGGTGGGTCGATGTCGGGGGACAGTACAACCCCTATGACAATCAGTTCGAGCGGCGCCAGATTTCGCTGCGCTACGATGCGCGCAACAACGATTTGCTGAACCTGACCTACCTCTACCTGAACCAGCCGAGCAATCAGGACTTCCAGGTCAACTTGCTGGACGGCTCGATGCGTCTGCCGATCCCGTTCCTGGGTGACGGTTGGCATGCGATTGGGCGCTGGCAGTATTCGCTACTCGATCAGATCACGCTGGAAGCGTTCGGCGGTATCGAGCGCGAAACCTGCTGTTGGCGCCTGGGCGTCGTCGCGCGGCATTACATCAACAGCGTGAATGGCGTCAGTGGCACCAACAGCTTCACGTCCACGGCGAACAATGGCGTTTTCGTACAGTTCGAGTTCAAGGGTCTGACCCGACTGGGCGATCAGCTCGAAAAGCTCCTGACGCGAAGCATCCGCGGCTACCGGACGCCAGACCAATGACGGCCAGAGACCTCGCAGTGATGACCATCCGGACGATCATGGTGAAGCGCCCGGCCGCTGCGGCGCAGCTGTTACTTGCATGCGGCATTCTCCTGGCGGGGCCGGCGCGAGCCTATGACGAATCGATTGATCGCATCGTCGCAGTGGTCGAAGACGGCGTGATCCTGGAAAGCGAGTTGGATAACAAGGTCCGCACTATCCGCCGCAGCCTGGACCAAAGCAATACCTCGCTGCCCCCGATCGACGTGCTGCGCCGGCAGGTGCTGGACCGGATGATCCTTGAGAAGATTCAACTGCAACTGGCAGAAAAGGCGGGCATCGGCGTGGACGATGAGACGCTGCGGACGGCGGTGCAACAAATTGCCCAGCGGAACCAGATTTCGGTCGATGAGCTGCGTGCGTCCCTGGAGCAGGAAGGCATCGGCTATGCGGATTTTCTAAACCAGATTCGCAGCGAGATTACACTTGGGCGCTTCCGCTCAAGTCAGGTGAACAGCCAGATCAAGGTCACCGACCGCGAAGTGGATCACTACCTCGAGACGCAGGCACAGTCGGGGGTGGGGGCGGACAGCGAATATCTCCTTGGTCACATCCTGATCGCCACGCCGCAGGCCGCGTCTCCGGAAGACGTCCAGAAAGCGAAGGAAAAAGCCGACGCGCTGGCTGCCGAACTAGTAAAAGGGGCGGACTTCAAACAGGCGGCGGTCGAGAATTCGAGCGATCCGCAAGCGCTGAATGGCGGAGAATTGGGGTGGCGCAAGCTGGCACAGATTCCGACCTTGTTCGCGGAAGCCGTGCCAAAAATGAAGAAGGGTGAAGTGCAGGGGCCGATGCGCAGTCCGAACGGATTTCACATCATCAAGTTGATCGATGTTAAGGGATCTGAGCAGCAGACCGTCACCAAAACCCGTGTCCGCCACATCCTGATCAAGCCTAATGAAGCCTTGTCCGACAGCGACGCAGAGCAAAAGTTGGTCGGGCTCAAGGAGCGGCTGGCGAATGGAGAGGATTTCGCCGACCTCGCGCGCGCGCACTCCGATGACAAGGGCTCGGCGATCAAGGGCGGTGAACTTGGGGAGGTTGAGCCGGGCGCGTTGGTGCCGCCGTTCGAAGAAGCCATGAGCAAACTGAAGCCCAGCGAAATCAGCGAGCCGGTGCAGACCCAGTTCGGCTGGCACTTGATCCAGGTACTTGATCGGCGGGAATCATCGGACAACAACGAGGCGCAAAGGAACCAGGCGCGCGACGCACTTTTCAAGCGCAAAGTCGAGGAAGAGACGGAGCTCTGGCTGCGTCGAATCCGGGATGAGGCGTATGTCGAGATCCGGCTGCCCGAGGCTGCGCCGGAATCGCTGTTGCCGTCGAATCCACTGTCCCCATCGTCGCCCTGACGTGGCGTTCCCCCGTATTTTATTGACGACGGGCGAGCCAGCCGGTATCGGCCCCGATCTGCTGGTAGCCATTGCCGGGGCGGCCTGGGACTGCGAGCTCACCGTTATCGGTGACCCGGCCTTGATCGAAAACCGGGCGGCCGAGCTGGGTACATCACTCCGTGTGCGTCGGACGGCACCGGCTGTCACGCTGGGCCGGCATGAAGCCGGCTGCTTGTCGGTATGGCCAACGCAGCGCAGCGTGCGAGCCCGGTGCGGCCAGCTAGAGCCGAACCACTCCGCCTATGTGCTCGAGACGATCGACGAGGGAACGCGCGCCTGTTTGAGCGGGGTATTCGATGCGCTGGTGACGCCCCCGGTACATAAGGGGGTCATCAACGCCGCGGGCTTCAACTTCACCGGTCACACGGAACACATTGCCGCGCTGACTGGAGGCGATCCGGTAATGATGCTGACCGTGCCGGGCCTCCGGGTCGCTTTGGTGACGACCCATATGCCGCTCGCGAAGGTCAGTGGTGCCATCACGTCGGAACTGCTGGAGCGAACTCTCCGCGCCGTACATCGGGATCTCCGTTTGCGATTCGGCATAGCGACGCCGCGGATTGCGGTGTGCGGCCTGAATCCGCATGCCGGCGAAGGAGGTTACCTGGGGCGCGAGGAGATCGAGGTTATCGAGCCGGTGCTTTTGCGGTTGCGGGGTGAGGGTTGGCAGTTGCGCGGCCCGCTGCCGGCCGATACGGCATTCTTGCCGGAGATACTGGCGGAGGTCGATGTGGTGCTGGCCATGTATCACGACCAGGGTCTGCCGGTGCTGAAACATATCGGATTCGGTCGCGCGGTCAATGTCACACTGGGGTTGCCGATCATCCGGACTTCAGTCGATCACGGCACTGCGCTCGACCGCGCAGGCACTGGGCGGGTCGATGCGGGTAGCCTTAAGGCCGCTCTCGAGATGGCGATCACGCTGGTGAGGCGCGGGCGCGTGTCGGAGGAGGGGTGATGTCACACGCTCCCCGTCGACGTTTCGGCCAAAACTTCCTGCGCGATGAGACGGTGCTGCGGGCCCTGACGGACGCGATTGCTCCGGGCCCCGATGACCGGGTCGTCGAGATCGGGCCTGGCCGGGGGGCTTTGACGCAGCGTCTCGCGGGCACGTGCGCGGAGTTGCACTTGGTCGAGATCGACCGCGATCTGGTCGCGGAACTGCGCCAACGCTATGCGGGTGATTCGGGTGTTTTCATCCATCAGGCCGATGCGCTGAAGTTCGACTTCCGTGAGTTGGTGACCGACGGGCGCAAGCTGCGCCTGGTGGGGAATTTGCCTTACAACATCTCGACACCGCTGCTGTTCCATCTATTCGAGCAGCAAGATGGCGTCGTCGACATGCACTTCATGTTGCAACGGGAAGTGGTTCAGCGGCTCACCGCGGATCCCGGTTCGGCCGATTACGGCCGCCTGACCGTCATGTCGCAGTACTTTTGTCGCTCGGAGTCGCTGTTCGAGGTTTCCCCGGAGAGTTTCTTTCCGCAACCCAAGGTGACGTCCGCCGTCGTGCGACTGGTGCCGCATCAACAGCCGCCAGTCAAAGTTTTTCTTCCGGCACTGCAAAAGGTCGTGCTCGCCGCGTTCGGACAGCGTCGCAAGACGCTGAGGAACTCATTGAGTGGGCTGTTGGGGCCCGAAACGCTGGCAGCGCTCGCCATCGATATGGGGCTGCGCGCTCAGGACTTGGAACTGGAGGATTTCGCGCGCATAGCGGACACGCTACCGCGGATGGAGGGTGACCGAGGCTCGGGCTGAGCGGCTATCGTGCCGAGAGCGGGAGAAGTGGAACTTTGCGGAGATAAGTGTGGATCGCTTTTTGCGGGGCGCCCCCCCAAAATAAAAACCCCGATCGGCTTTGATGGCCGGTCGGGGTTCCTCGTATGACGATTAAGCCGGAGCTTACTTCATCATCGACTTCTTGAACATGCGGTCGAGCTTCGCATTGACTTCCTCTGAAGCCGCCGCTGCACGGCGAGCAGCAGATTCAGCGCTGGAAGCCTTCGCTTCAGCCGACTGCGCAGCCGACAGCGCTTCCTCGGCGGTGCTCTTGATCGAAGCCTGTTCGGCCTTCAGACCATCGATCTGGGTCTGCAGGGCGGTAACGTCAGACTTCGAGGCGCAGCCCACCAACAAACCGGTCGACAGCAGCACTACGGACAATTTGGTTGCGTTCAACATAGCTAGCTTTCCTTCTTCCTTACTGAGGTTGATTGAGTCGTTCATCCACGCGGGAACTCACGACTCCCGCCCGTTAGTTTGCCGCTATTTCGGCGGATTTTCCACAACTATTTTGGTTTAGCCCCCCTTCACCGGATGCTCACCAGCGTACCTTTCCTGACCCAGTGCGCGAGCCGGTCCACTTGACGGTTGGTCAAGGCTACGCAACCATGCGTCCAGTCGAACAGTTCATGGACATCCGCATTGCCGCGGCCAACGCCGTGAATGCCGATGCGACCTCCGAGCGGGGTACTTTGCGGTGGGACATTCCGGCCGAAGTGGGCTTCCATGATCTGATTCAGAGTATCCCCGCCGATCAGGCCTCGGTCGAAAGCACGACGAGCGACCTGCAAATTGGGATAGGTAAAGCCAAAGAATCGATGAAACTGGCTGTTCTCGTTGATCCAGCCGATCCGGTATTCCCCGAGCGGCGTCTTGTCGTCGCCGCGTTGCTTGTCAAAACTCGCACCGCGGCGGCCGATCGCGATACGGGGGAATGATTCCACCATCTGTTCGCCGGCCATGACATTCAATTCGTGTGTCTTGGTATCGATCAACAGCCAAGTGTCGGTCGTGCTCGCAGGTCCGGCAATGGCCGAGCAGCAGAAGAACGTTGCGCACAATGACAGGGAAAGATAGCGCCTCAACGACATTAACCTCATTTTTGCAATTGCGTAAGCTGAAATCCATTATTTACCGGAGCGAATTACTCCGCCAGTAAATGGTACGACTCACTAAGCTCATCGGACAATAACTATGCTCATCGAGACCAGAAAGACCCAACCTTATCCGGACCAAAAGCCAGGAACCTCCGGGCTGCGCAAGAAAGTCAAGGTGTTCCAGCAGCCTGGCTATCTCGAAAATTTCGTGCAGTCGGTATTCGATACGCTCGGTGACGTCAACGGCAAGACCCTCGTGCTGGGGGGCGATGGTCGCTACTTCAATCGCCAAGCCTCGCAGATCATCATCCGAATGTCGGCGGCCGCAGGCGTGGGGCGCCTTCTGGTTGGCCGCGGTGCGATTTTGTCGACCCCGGCGGCTTCCTGCGTTATCCGCAAGAACAAGGCGCTCGGCGGCTTCGTCCTGTCGGCCAGCCATAATCCGGGCGGACCGGACGAGGATTTCGGCATCAAATTCAACGTTGCTAACGGTGGGCCCGCCCCGGAGAGCTTCACCAATGCGGTCTACTCGCGGACCCTCGAAATTGCGGAGTATCGGATCGCCGAGTCGCAGGAGATCGATCTCGACCGGCTCGGCGAGTACCAACTGGGCGAGATGACAGTCACGGTCATCGATCCGGTGGACGATTACGCCGAGTTGATGGAAAGCCTGTTCGACTTCGAACTGATCAAGGGTGCGCTGAAGACCGGCACGATCACGCTCCGCTTCGACGCAATGCATGCCGTCACCGGACCTTATGCCAAGCGGATTCTGGAGGACCGCTTGGGCGCCGCCCCCGGGTGTGTCATGAATGCGGTGCCGCTCGAGGATTTCGGGGGTGGTCATCCGGATCCCAACCTGACCTACGCGCACGCACTGGCCGAACTGATGTACGGTGCCAAGGCGCCAACCCTGGGCGCTGCATCCGACGGGGACGGCGATCGTAACATGATCATGGGGGCACGGTTCTTCGTGACACCCAGCGACAGTCTTGCCGTGCTCGCTGCCAATGCGCACCTGATTCCGGGGTACCGGAACGGTGTCTGCGGTATCGCACGTTCAATGCCGACCAGCCAGGCAGCGGATCGCGTCGCGAGGGCTCTTGGGGTCGAATGCTTCGAAACCCCGACCGGCTGGAAATTCTTCGGCAACCTGCTGGATGCGAACAAGATCACCCTGTGCGGGGAGGAGAGCTTCGGGACAGGATCTGGCCACGTTCGGGAAAAGGACGGGTTGTGGGCGGTGTTGTTCTGGCTGAATCTGGTGACGGTGCGTCGGCAGTCGGTGGCTGAAATCGTCCGCGATCACTGGCGCCGGTTCGGCAGGGATTTCTACACGCGCCACGATTACGAAGGTATCGATTCCGTGATCGGAGACAGTATTCTCCAGTTGCTGCGCGATCAGTTGCCTAGTCTGGCAGGGCAGACGCTCGGCGCGCAAGTCGTTCGCTTGGCGGACGATTTTTCCTACAAGGATCCGGTCGATGGCAGCACCAGCGACAAGCAGGGCATCCGCATCCTTTTCGAGGATGGATCGAGGATCGTGTTCCGGCTGTCCGGTACAGGCACGGAGGGGGCAACCTTGCGTATTTACGTGGAACGCTATGTGCGTGATGAGGCGCTGCACGGGACCGAAACCCAGGAGGCGCTGCGCGACCTGATCGAGCTTGCGGAACGACTGTGCGAGGTCAAGAAGCGTACCGGCATGACCGAGCCGACCGTCATCACCTGACCGCATCCGTTTCGCGTCCGGGTCCAGGGACGCGCGGGCTTTCTGTCCCGGGGCTCGTTTTCCCCCAAGACTTCATTGAGCGCAGGTTCCGCCGCGCCGGCCTAGGCCGGCGCCGTCCCTGGGCGGATTACGCTGCTGTTGCGGTTTTCGCATTCCGGCCATGAGGAGGCACCGACGCCTCATCGCGTTTCGCGCGTAGTCGCGCCGGTGAGTCTGTCCCGTGTTTCAGGCCGATCCTGATCGCTGCCGATCGACGCGTCAGCATATTGCTTTTGCTGACGTCAGCATTTTTTACACTCCGGGTGCCGGTGCGCCTATCCTCCGTCGGTGACAGGCTGTTTGTCGTCGCGGGGAAGGGGGTTATAGGTGTTGGTACGTCACGTGCTTGTTCTGTCGGGTAGTCGTTTTCCGAGCGACACCCCGGATGGTTTGATCGCCATTCGCAGTACGTCTCCCCTAGCAGCGCTTGCTGCATGGTGTTTGGGCTGGAGCATCAGCCCAGTTGATGGCCCTACCGAGCGTGGGTGGTGAAGTACAGCCGGGTGAAGTCCAACTCGGGTCATTTACGTGAACGCATATTGTCAATCGAGGTTACGCGACGCATGAGTCATTTGCTGAAAAGTGTTCAATTTCCCTTGCGGGCGATACGGTTATTTGCGGTTGTCCTGATGTCGTTGGGTGCGGCTTCATCGGCGTCCGCCACGACCTCGCTGGTCCGTACCGCGTACGACAGCATCATCGCCGAAAGCTCTGGCCAATGTCTGGATCTTGGGCGCGTAGCCGGTTCGCCCAATGCTGTCGCACAATGGGACTGCCAGGGCCAGACGGGGCAGCGCTGGACCATACAGCGCCGGTCCGGCTCATCAGTGATCATCAATGCCAAGACGCGACGTTGCCTCGCAGTCGAGGGAGACGGCAGCGATGCCGGTGCCTCTCTGGTTGAGGCCGCCTGCAACGTGCCGAGTCGCTTTTGGAACGTTTCTCCGTCGGGTGGCCGCTTGCAGCTCGTTTCGCGGCAAAGCGGCCTCTGTGCGACGGTGCGCGGCGCATCGCGTACGCGGGGGGCGGCCATGGAACTGCAGCCTTGCACCGATGTGTCGCACAAGCGCTTTGTGATCGGTCGAGGGCTCGTGACGCCGGAGACCCCGGTCCACCTGATCGGTCAGGAAAGCGGCCTGTGTGCGGTTGTGCCCGGTGCGCAGTCCGCTGCGGGAACTGCAGTCGTTCAGCAAGCCTGTGGCACGACCCTCAACACACAGTGGACACTGCAACCGTATGCGTCCGGGGCGGCTGGAGCTTACCGGATCGTCGCCGGCCACAGTGGGGCCTGTCTGGCAGTCGATGTCGCGACGGACGGGGCAGGGATGCAGTCCGGCGCGCGACTCGTCCAGGTTGCCTGCAGCGCTCAGCGTGCCGAACAGTGGCTGCTTCGCGCTCAGGTGTCTCGCTCGGCCTATCGGCTGGAATCCAATCTGAGTGGGCTTTGCCTCGACGTGGCTGGCGCGAGTCGCGCCAAAGGTGCCGCGCTGGTGCAAACGGCCTGCAGCAATGCGGCGCCGACGCAAAACTGGACTCTGGCCATTGCCAACCCGCGGGCCTCGTGGGGAACCCTGATCAATCTGCCGCTGGTGCCTGTGGCCGTGTCGAATCTCCCGGACGGCAGGGTTCTTGGCTGGTCTGCAGGGGCCGAGCTGTACTTCCAAGTGCCGGGTGCGGGCGAGCCTGCACAGACTGAGTCGGTGGTTATTGACCCCAGCACTGGCGACTGGTCCCAGTACCGCATATCGAACACCAACCACGACATGTTCTGCCCAGGAACCAGCAACTTGCCGGATGGCAGGCTTCTCGTGTCCGGCGGCAGTTCGAGCCGGCGCACCAGCATATTTGATCCATTCGAGTCTCTGGCCGATCCGTGGATTCGGGGACGGCAGATGAACATCAACCGTGCTTATCAGGGCAACACGGTATTGTCGACCGGCGACGTTTTCACGCTAGGCGGATCGTGGAGCGGCGGGATCGGCAACAAGGCGGGTGAACTTTACTCGACCTCAGCCGATGCCTGGAGTTTGCTGTCAGGCGTGCCGCTGCCGGATACGTCGGACATCATTGGCCCTGATCTCGGCGGTACCTACCGGGGTGACAATCATGTCGCATTGTTTGCGCAGCGCGATGGTTGGGTATTCCATGCCGGCCCAAGTGCCCAAATGCACTGGATCGACACGAAGAACGGTGGCAGCGTGTCGGCCGGGATTCCGCGCGGGGACGACACCTACAGCATTAACGGCAACTTCGTCCTATACGACACCGGTGACACGAGCCGGATCCTGAAGCTCGGCGGCGCTCCGAATTACGATTCCGGTGACGCCTTCGACCGGGCCTATCAGATAGACATCAACCAGAGCCGCAACGTTGCCGTCAAGCGACTCGCTCCCATGAATCACCCGCGGACCTTCTCCAACAGCGTGGTTTTGCCCAATGGTCAGGTCATCGTCGTGGGCGGTCAGAGTCGTGTTCGGCTGTTCTATGACGACGATGCCGTGTTCGAGACGGAACTGTGGGACCCGCGGACCCAGGTGTTCACCAAGCTGAATGCGCCGATCGCGGTAGCGCGCAACTATCACAGCGTGGCCTTGCTGTTGCAGGATGGGCGGGTACTTTCCGGCGGCAGTGGCTTGTGCGGCGTCAATGCCATGCAATCAACCGGTTGCCCGGGGAATCATCCGGACGTACAGATCCTGACTCCCCCCTATTTACTGAACGAGGATGGCTCGCTGGCTAATCGGCCGGTCATTAGCCAGGCACCGGCGGTAGCGGCGTTGGGTGCCACCATCACGGTCGATACCGACCGGCCCGTCAGTGAGTGGGCGATGCTACGCATGTCATCGACCACCCATACCGTCAACAACGACCAGCGGCGAGTCCTGCTGAGGCACACCAGCGCGGCGGTCAGGAATCGTTACAGGCTCACCATTCCTGCGCAGAGCGGCACCGCTCTGCCGGGTTACTGGATGCTGTTCGCCCTCGACGCTCGGGGTGTGCCGAGTGTGGCGAAGACCCTCCAAATCCAGTGAGGGTTCCCGCTAGACATTAGACGAAGGCTTTTCCGGCGGTGGCGCGCGTGCTTCGCGCCACCATCCGTTGTGTCGTCATTGGTTGCCTTTCCCGCCGGGTCGATCGCAAACAGGCGCCGGGTGGATCGAGTCCGCAGGGGGCTCTGGCTTCTCCGTCGCCCATACGATGGGCGAGACTCGCTGGGCGGCAGGGATCCGCCCCGAAATTTCGGGCGAAGCACCTAAATGGAAGACTCTACTGCGGGGCGTGCAGACAAGAGGCGATCAGTTGTGCCCTCACTCAAGCGGCATGCTATGCACCGTATTCGTCTCGGTGCATCCGAGGAGCGCTCGGGCCGAATCGCTCCCACTCAAGCGCGGCGCGGATGCAGCTGATCATGGCTCCTTGACTTCCAGCGTGCCATTCGGGCTCTCACCGAATACCTCAGGCGCGTAGAGCGCCTCGACCCGCGTCGGGGGCAAGGCAAACCGGCCCGGATTGTTGAACCGCACCGTGTACTCGACGGTCCACCGGCCCTTGGGGACATAATCGTAGTAGGACCTGAAAGCGTCGAAACGCCGCTCCTGATAAAGCGGCCAAGCCCCGCCATCCTGGCGCTCGTCTGCCGTCAGCAGCGATGAGTCGCGTCCCAGGCCCGTGCCCAGAATCGAGGCTCCGGACGGAATCGGATCGTCGACGACCACCCAGGCCATGTCGGCCTGAGCTTCCAGTTCCAAACGGACACGCGCGACGTCGCCGCGGCTCCAGATCCCGGCCTGACGCTGCTCAACCGGCAGCAGCGTCCGGTGTATCGCATAGCCATTGAAATCGTCCGCGCGCAACGGCACGGCGGCTCGGCTCTGGATCGTCGCCCAGGGCGTGCCGCTCCCCTGATGTTCCAGTTCCAGTGCCGCCGGTTGCGTGGGCCAGGGGAGATCCACGGTGCCGCGGGTAGAGTCCGGACCAAAGTGCCAGGAGGCTTGCTGCTCCGCCAGCTTCACTTGTGTTACGCCGCTTACCGTCCCGCCGCGAAAGGCCGCTGCGAATTTCTCGAGCGCCAGGGTGCCCCAGGCGTTGGCGACCGTCGTGTCCCAGTGGCCTTTTCTCTGGCGTCCCAGCGCGCCGGTCACCAGACGAGGCAGGTCACTGCGCCAGTCGATACGCCCCGATACGGCAAGTATCAACCGCGCGAGGTTGGCGTCGGTGCCGGCCATCAGCCACGGCAGTCCGTCGGACCGTTCGGTGGAGAATCCGGCAGTAGTGCCGCGAAAGCTCAAGCGTGACCTCAAGGTCTGTGCGGCTTCCTGCAGTCGGGCGTCGCGACCGGCGAGGGTGGGCAGGCGCTGCAGGATCCCGAGCCAATCCAGGATGGCTGACGTCGGCCAAAGAGCAGGTTCGATGGTCAGCGCGTCCAGCATGGATGGTCGCGCCTGTCCATGCCGCGCCAGGGCTTCGATCGCCGTCAGTCTGCGCACGACCCGATCGGTTGCGAAGGGGGCCACCAGCCGCGACAACCGTCCCTCGACGAAGCCCTGCAATGCGGCTATTGCCCGATTACGGCTCGCCTCGGGCAGGGGCCAGCCACTTTCGTCAGCCATTGCCAGAAGATACGCGGTCAAGGTGTCGCTCCCCTCGAGCCGGTCTCCCGGAAAGTATTGGAATAGTCCGTCCCCGTCGGTGTAGCTCGGCAGTTCCGCCATCATGGAGTCCCATAGCCCACGATCGCGGAGGGCGACAGCCCGCGAGATGCGCTGTTCCAGGCACGTGTAGGGGTAACTTTGCATGTACTCGCGCACGCCGTCGCCGCCGTCTCCCAGCCATTCCCGCAGTTCGACGCGCACGCCACCGGCTCCCGGAACAGCATCCGGTGGCCGAGCCGTCTCGATGCGCACAGCTTGGGTAAGTTGCACCAGTGTGGCCTGCTGCACGCGCACCGGCAGTGCCGGGATGACCGTCTGGGCCAATCTCAGGTTGTCGCGAGCATCGCCACCGTCGCGCTCGCTGGCCGTGATGTCCCAGGTAAGCTGTGCCGTGTCGGTCGGTACCGTCATCGCCCAGCGTAGTTCCTGCGCCTCTCCCGGCTTGAGGGTCAGCGATTGCGGCGCTAACGCCGGGACCGTCGGTCGCCCGGATTGGGCGGAGACACTCGCCGACACGTCGGCCGTCACGGCACGATTCGAGGTGTTACGTGCGGTGAAAATCGCCACGACGTCATCGCCTTCCCTGACCAGCGGCGGCAGGCCGCTGGTCAGGGCCAGATCCTGGGTCGCGCGTATTGTCGCGCTGCCGGTTCCGAAATATCCGGTGCCGCCATCGGCGACCGCCGTCAGACGAAAGCCGGTGATCGAATCGTTCAGCGGCACCTCGACCTCCGCCTGCCCGCCGGCATCGAGCGGAACACGGCCGCGCCAAAGCAGTAGCGTGTCGAACAACTCGCGTGCCGGCTGACGTCCACCCCCGCCGCCGTGTGGGACCGCCTTTCGCCCATAGTGACGCTTGCCGACGACTTGCATTTGCGCGGTCGAAGTAAACACCTCGATACCGCGTCGTCCCATCATCGCATCGAGTAATTGCCAGGAGCGATTGGGCTTCAGTTCGAGCAGGCCTTCGTCGACCGCCGCGAAAGCGATCTCGGCCGATTCCGGCAACGGTCCGGCGTCGGCGCGGTTCACAGCGACCTTGATTCGGGCCCGTTCGCGGACCTTGTACGTTTCCCGTTCGGGCATGACCTTCACGTCCAGCCGGTACGGCTTCCAACCAATGTCGATGCTGCGCGTGCCGAGCCGGTAGGCCGGCTTGTCGAGATCGACGGTGGCCGTGAGCTTCTCCCTGTCCTTGGTCAGATGCAGTTTGCGACCCAGTTCGTGTAGCCATCCAAGGGGCTCGGCCGCGCGTCCGCGCACCGCGAGCACGGAGACGAATGCATTTGGCGCATACTGCGGCTTGATGGGGATTTCGATGACCGGTGATTTCCCGGACAACTCGGTGACGAAGGCATCGAGCACGCCTTCGCGCTCGATCGTGACGAGCGCAGTCGCCTCGCGGAACGGGCTGCGCACCTGAATGCGGGCGGTGTCGCCGGCCTCGTAGGCGGCGCGCTCGGGCAACACATCCATGCGGTCACTCGGACCGCCTTCGAACCACCAGTCGTCGCCGGTGGCGACCCACACTTCCCGGGTGGCCAGCGCCATATTGCCGCGGTCGTCGCGCGCACTCGCCCGCAACACGACCGCTCCCGAGCTTGCCGGTGGAACCTCGCAGGATGCAAGCCCGAGGCGGTCGGTGCGTACGTCGCAGCGCGCCGGGAGTCGCCGCAACTCAGATCGGTTTTCGTACGCGTAGAAGCCACCGATCAGGCGTTTGCGGTAGGAAAAGGTCTTCTTGGCGAACAGCTCGACCTGAATGGCCTGACCCGCAAGCGGTTTGCCGTCCAGGCCGAGTGCGACGACCTGGAACTGCAGACGATCGCGGCTCACGGCCCAGTTCTCGGTCCGCAGGCCCAGATTCAGCTTCGCCGGCCAGAGCGGAATACGCTGTGCTACCGTGAGGCGTTCGCCGTTCGCATCCGGGTATTCCAGTTCAGCCAGCAGTTCCTGGGGTGTCTGCGCGGTCGGCAGGTCGGTCAGCGTGGTCCGCGCCGAGCCGTTCCCGTTCAGCGTCAGTGGCAGCGTACGCGCTGGCGCGGTAACCGTGTCGGGTGCTTCGTCGGTCTCCTCGATCAGGCCTTCGGCCACATCTGTTCCACCGAAACTGAAATCCTCATAGGCCGGAAAGGTCAACGGGCGCGGCCGCACTTGTGTCCGCAGCACGACCGGAAGGCCTCCCGCTCCACCGCCGCTGAGATAGCTGACGAACAAGTCGACCGTTGCGCTGGATGCGTTGACCAAGGGTTCCGCGCCGGACTGGATTACGGCGCGCATCGTCGGCACCCGGAACTGCTGCACCTGAAACTGTCCCGCGTCGGCGAGCCACTGATCGTCACGGTATAGCCGCAGGTCGTAAGCGCCCAACTTGGCTTCTCGCGGAATCGTCCAACTGGCCTCGGCGATCCCGCGCGCATCGAATGCGACCGGCAGCGGATATTCCTGGTTGCTGCCGGAGTGGGTGATGCGCAGCTGGTTCGGTTGGGTACCCGCCGGAACCGCAAAGCCGTTCATGACTTTCTCACGGAGAAGAAGCTTCATCGACACGGTCTCGCCGCTGCGCAGCAAGCTCCGATCGAGCACGGCGTGGGCGACGCGGGCCTGCTCGGCCGATCCGGTCATTAGGCCGAAGTCGCTGGGCTGGATGCCTCGGTTCCAGCCGGAGAACGTGAAGCCAAGCTGCCCGTCGACGCGCGCGCTGACGAACAGGGGTGGGCGGGAAGCGTTCCAGTCGCCGCAGTCACGATCGTCGTTAGGGGGAGGAAGGGTTGCGCCGCCGATCGTGGCTAGCCCCGCGGCGTCGGTTGTGCCGTTCCAGATGACGGTGCCCTTGCAGTAATCGCTGATCCGTATCGCGGCATTAGCCACGGGTGTGGCGCGGTCCAGGGTCGTGACCCAGACGCGCGAGGACTCTCGTCCCCATTTGAAATGTACAGCGAGATTGGTGACCAGCGCCGAAGTCGCCACGTAGCGCGGCCTCGGTACGCCCAGCAACGCCGCTCCGAGCCGCGGGCTGGCCAGTTCGACCACGTAGAAGCCGGGCGTTGGCAGTGGAATGCCGATGACTTCGAAAGACCCGCCGCCCAGTGGCTTGGTGATGGACAGCGGCGTGGTCCCCGCCGTGCCGGCGAACACCGATGTGGATCCGGTCAGCTCCTTCCAGTGCGGGGGCTTGTCGGTACCAGTCCCGACCCACTCTCCACGCCGCTCAGCCGCCGTCTTGACGGTCTTGAGCCAGCCGATGATTCGTGCATCATCGTCATCGACGCGTTGTAACTGCCCGGACAGCGCAGCGCCCCGCGTTGCCTCGGGCCCCAGGAGTTCCGCTGCGACGGTGTCTTCGACATTCCGCAGCGTGACCGGCAAGATGCCGCCTTCGTTGGACTCAATGATGCCGAATTCCCCGGAGAACTTGGCCAACGGAGGATATTCGTCGGTCGCGACCGGTAAAGGAAAGCGCGCAGCGTTTTCCAGCGGGCGTCCGGCATCATCGGTCAGGTCGGCCCCGAGCCGGATTTCAAATTTGGAGGCTTCGGGGAAAGGCCCCTTGAACACTACATGATCGATCGTCGCCTTCCCGGTCTCGAAGGCTTCGGGCGAAAAGGTCCGACCATCGGCCTGGGCGACCAGGCGGATCGCGGCCGCCTGTTCGGCCGGCAGCGACGCCGAAAAGAACAGCTTCATGGGCAGGAACGGCACACACTGGGCCTGGGCATTGACGCGTTCGCATTCGAAACGGGCGGTGAAGGACGGGCGGGTTCGGAATTCGAGTGTTCGGGCCTCGGTCGTCGCCAGTCCGCTGCCAACGGCCTCGATGCCCTTGCCCCAGACCAATCGCACGGGTGTGTCCGGCGGCAGGCGGCGACGGCACTGCAGGGCAACGAGGCGTTCCTGCAGGGCTTTTGCGTCGGGAAATCGGTCGAAGAAGTAGCGGTATTCCTGTCGAAGTTTGCTGGTCAGCAGGGTGTCGCGGGCGGTGCCCGTCAGCAACTGGGTTTCGATACGCTCTCCAACCCCTTCCACCTCGCAATGAGTATGAGCGGCGATCGACTCGCCGGTCGCTGCGGCGTCGAGCGCCAGGATGAAGCTTTGGTCGGCATCGATGCCGCCGTGACCCTCGCCCGGGAGCGAATCGATGATGCCGGGTCCTCCCGTATCAAAAGTAAACGCACGGTTGCCGCTCAGGAGGCGGCCACCGAGTGAACTGAGCGAGGGCTCGACGGTGAACGAGCAGCGCAGTCCGGCAGGCAGGTCGGTCGCGAAATCGTAGATCCAGTTACGGCTGTCCAGCCAATGCCCGCGGCCGGCCACCGGGCAGTCGATCCGGAAGGGCTGCGGCCCGAGGGCATCGCCGAGGCGCAGCATCGGGGCCGAGAAACGGGCGGTGACCTGCCGAATCGGCTTGACCGTCCCTTGCGGCGAAAAAGCCTCCACCCGTATCGCTTCTGCCGGGGAGGAATGGGGCGTCGTGGCGCTGGTCACGGCCCCGTGACCGGACAGCGCCAGTACAAGCAGGGCTTGAAGCATGGGAAACCGCATGGGAGTGCCTCCGTGGCAGGCGATGGCTTTCGATTCTAGCTGTTCCGAGCGGCAAAAGCGCCAGAGCGTCGACACCGGCAGATCGCTGGCGGGCGGTCGGAAGCACCGCACGGAGCGGGCGGCTGGCCACGGTTACTCGGTGTTTGATCGCTTGTCAGTGACGCATGGTTCTGAAATCCTGTGGTCGACGGCGCTGCCGCCGTATTTCCCCGCCCCCGTCAGGGTAACTCGGCGGAAGAGAGGGCTCAGGTGTCGAGAACTTCGCGACGGACGAGGAGGTGTTGCGATGGAACGAATTCCGGAACCGGACTTGATGGACGATGACGATCAGGCGGAAGCCTATCATCTGGCTGATTTTGCGGAGCCGCACAACCATTTCGTGACGCTGTTTGGCCAGCACTTCGAAGCGGGCTTCTGGCAGGGGCCGGTGCTGGATCTCGGGTGTGGTACCGCCGACGTGACCCTGCGCTTTGCCGACGCTTTCGACGCGGTCGAGATCGACGGCATCGACGGTGCGGAAAGCATGCTGCGGCTTGGACGGGCGGCCGTCTCCAGCCGGGCCCTGGCGCATCGCGTTCGTCTTTCGCGTGCCTATCTTCCGCTCGATGATCCTCCGCGCAGCGAATATGGTGCTCTGATCTCAAATTCGCTGCTCCACCATTTACAGGATCCGATGGTTTTGTGGGCGGCGATTAAGCGAGTCGCTGTGCCGGGCGCTCCCGTGTTGGTCATGGACCTATTGCGACCGACCGACAGTCGGCAAGTCGAGCAGTTCGTCGCGCGGTATGCCGCGGACGCGCCGGAACTGCTGCGGAGAGACTTTCGCAACTCGCTGCGGGCGGCCTATCGCGTCACCGAGGTGGAGGCGCAGCTACGGCAGGCCGGATTGGGCCATCTCCAGGTGTCGGTCGCGAGCGACCGGCACCTGATCGTAGCAGGGCGGGCGTAGCGCAGGCTCCGGTGATTTCGACCAGCCTCGAAAGGGACTTGACGTGGTTCATGTGTCAGTTTTCTTTACACTTCCTTTTGCGGTGTATTTGATCCGGTCGTGTTTTTCCGGGTGGCGTTTCATAGAAACAGTCACTTACAGCGTGTGGCTCAGCCATTGCGTGTATGACCTTTGGCGCCATTTTTCGCGACGTCGACGGGGAGGGCGGCCATGGGTCGGTGTAGTGCTACTGTGGCTTAAGGCTTGCCCGGTGCGCGGGTCAGGTCGAACCTGCCGGGTCCGGAGGATGTCGCTGAACAACGGTTTAAGGCTGTGCCGTGGCGTTTCGACCGCCATATCCCCTATCGCGAGTGTCATGATTTTTTACAGCAGTTTTCGCCGACATAGCTTTTCATCTGCGTGAACTTCGAACGGTTGTTGAAAACCCCTGCCGCGTGCAACGCTTGTGACTGGCTGCAAGCGGGGTTCGAGCAGGCTGCCAGACCGAGGCGCGCCACACGCGTGGTCAAGAAATCACCTGCCTGCCAGGACGGCTCCTGAATGCCAACAGTGCCGCGCCTATCGGAGCGTCTGCAATCACCTGGGCTCGGCCGGTTTCTGAGTTCGGGAATGCTGCGGCTGAGAGCCGCGATGGTCGGATGCGGGCGGGTGTCTGGTGCCCCGCGATTTTTGTTTTGCTTTGATTTTTGTCTGAAGGTAATTCCATTGATGTTCGGAGTTTCAAGTATGTATCGAAGGATGCTGGTAAAGGCGGGTCCGGTCACCTTGCTCAGTCTGTGCGCAATGGGCGCACAGGCGGGCGACTGGACCAAACTCGCAGGGGATCGATCGCTCACCGGGACCGTCCGGGATGCGGTCTTCAAAGGGTCGAACGTGGGTGGTCTGGCGATTCAATGGCAAGCGAACACGGGCGGGGCCGTGTCCGCCTCTCCTGTCGCGAAGTACTTCCCCTCGATCAGAAAGACCCTGGTCTTCATTGGGAACAACAGTCGGATGATTGCGGCGTATGACGCCGCAACCGGCGACCGCGTCTGGTATCTCAGGACGGGCGCGGTGGTATATTCGACGCCGGTGATCTGGGGTAACAGCATCTGGGTCGGCGGCCAGGACCGCTACCTGCGCAAACTGAATGCCTTGACGGGTGAACTCGAATGCCAGTACGTCAGCCCCGGCGGCATCACGTCTTCTCCGCTCATCACCGATCCTGATGGGTCGGGTCCGGCGTCGCCGATGATTTTCTTCGGCGACGCCGGTCTGGCCGGGGCGGACGACGGGGGGCACGTCACGGCGGTCGATGTGGCTGATTGTAAAGAAAAGTGGCGTTTCAGCGGATATGGACCTGTTGGTGCGCCTCAACCGCTGGCCGGGACCTGGTCGCCGATTTCGTTCGCTCCCGCCTGGGGCGGCGGCCATCCGCCGCTGATCCTGTTCGGGGGATCGAGCCCTGACAACGCGGTCTACGCGATCAATGCCATTACCGGCAACGCGGCCACAAACGTGCCGCTGTGGCGACTCCAGGCCGCCCCGAATATCAACGATCTGGACGTCGGTGCCGGTGTGACGGCAGCGCATGTCAGGCCCGCTACGCCGGGCGGTGTCGGGTTCGTATCGGCGAAGAATTCGGTGATGCGGGCCATCGACCTGAACGATGGCAAGCAACTCTGGGAATATGACGTCCTGGCGGATTCGCCGGGGAATTACCATGTCCGGTCGACAGCCGCCTACCTGCCGGGGCGCATCATCTTCGGCTACGGTTACGGACTTTATGCGCTCAACGCGACGACCGGCGCCAAGATCTGGAAGACGGCCGACTTCCAGGCGGAAGGTCACGACGTCCTCGCTTCGCCGTCGATTTCCTTCCCTTCCGGGTCCCGGATCGGTGATGCCGCGATCTTCTATGGCGACGTCCACGGAAGGTTCCACGCGGTCAATGGGGCAGGGCAGGAGATGTGGTCGTATGACACCGGCGGCCCGATCTTCGCTTCTGCGGCAATCACGGAGGATCGGGTTTTCGTAGGCAGTGGGGATGGGTTTTTGTATGCATTCGGACTTGGCGGCGGTGCAAGTGCCAAGCCGGAGACGTCGATTTCGTCACCGACCGGCGGTACAGTGCCTCACCCGGGTATCGGTGCCGAGCTCACGGTGACTGGGTCCGCCAGCGATGACAGGTCGGTCAGCCGAGTGCTGTTGGCGGTGCAGGACACGTCGACCGGCCGATGGTGGGATGCCGTGACGAAGACCTGGGTGCCCGTCTTCATGCAGGCCGAGGTCGCAACCACGCCTTCAGCGGGCGGTCCTAACGTGACTTGGCAAGCGAAGTTCCCGATCGCGTTTGCTGGAGGCAGGTTCTATGTCCAGGCGGAGGCGGTCGATTCCGACGGCCAGCACGACGCGGAAGTCGCGCAGGCCCGATTCACCGTGCCAACGCTGGGAAATCCGCCTGATGCTGCCTTCACGTACCCGGCTGCGGGCCAGAACCCGCTCTCGCGCTTTCCGAACGGACGAGAGGTCTATCCCATCACTGTAACGGGTACGGCGACCGACACGCGTGGCGCGAACCCGGGCGTCCAAAGGGTCTTCGTCGAAGTTCGCAACTCGGATCACAACGAATACTACTGTGGGCCTGCCGGTTGCCCGGGGCTCCCGGAAGGTACGTTGTGGCAACCGCAATGGGCGCAGATCGAAGCCACGCTGAGCAATCCGGGTGGCACTTCGACCGAGTGGTCCATCGTGTTCCCGACCTATGATCATCCGCACAACTATCGATTCCGCGTCAAGCCGGTCGACAGGGACGGCGAGACGAGCCAGGGCTGGATCGACGGCGGAAAGATCTGTGTACGCGATCCGGGTCCGGTAACCGACTGCTACCGTATCTAGTCCTGCGATCTGCTTCTTCAGGCAACCGGCGGCGCTAGTGCCGCCGGTTGTTGTCTCTCCATGGGGGGCTCCGAGACCGATGGGTCGGGGTACCCTCGTGGCTTCGGGAACGTCGCGTAGGAACCGGCCCGATCGCACGGGCTGCCCTGCTGGCACCTGCCTGGGCTCGCCAGAGCCATGAACTCTGTGTGTGAGACTGCGGTCACGGCAAGCGGAAACCGCTGGCCGGCGTCGTCAGGCGCGTTCTGGCAAATCCGTCATCGCTTCACGGGGGGCGTCGGTGCCGAGCCGCACCAGCCAATCCGCCCAGTTGAGGATGGGTTGTAGGCGTGCCACGAGCAATTGCCGAGCGCCCGCAACATCCACCCAGCGAAACTCTTCATGTTCGGCCCTGCCGAGTCGCGGATTGATGTGCAGTTCGACCTTCCCGCTCAACGATTCTGCCAGGTAATAGCGGGCAATCTTGCCGATCCCGTAGGGGGGCGTTTCCTGGAAGTCCTTGCCCCAGCGAAACATCAGGTCGCGCAACCCGGCCTCTTCCCATACCTCGCGCTGGGCGGCCTGGAACGGATCCTCGCCCGGCTCCACCATGCCCTTGGGAAAATCCCAGTAACTGAAGGCCCTCAGCAGCAGGTAGTGCGGCGTGCCGGCGCAGCGCCTCACCACGACGACGCCGGCCGACAAAAGGTATTCCTTGCAAGATTTGTTCGAAGGCATAAGGCATCATACACGCTCGCAAGACGGGAGCCGTTGAGGCACTTCATCGGAACCTGATTCATGGGGTGAGGACGCTTTCCTGATGGAGGTGCGAATGCCTATCGCGCGTGTCGAAGCCGGTCGTGGCTGGTCCTGGTTGATCGAAGGGTTCACGTTGTTTCGCAGGGATCCGGCGATCTGGATCGGCTGTCTGCTCGTCTATCTGCTCGCTGCATTGACTGTGTCGGCGGTGCCCGCAGTCGGGCCGCTGGCCTCCACCGTGCTGCAGACCGTGCTGCTCGCCGGCCTGCTGATTGGTTGCCGCGAGGTCGAGGGCGGCGGCAGGCTGACCTTTTCCCATCTGCTCTCTGGGTGGTGCGCACAGGGCAAGGCATTGGTCGTGCTGGGCATCATCATTGCGACGGCATGGTTCGCTGTCCTCTTGGTGATGTACGCTCCCTTCGCGGCCATGATGGGCATGGGCTACTTCGGTTCGGCCCTGACGGAGACGCCGGAATGGCCGGATACCCTGCCGGTTGATCTCGACCCCTCCATGATCTGGGCCACCCTCGCGGTGCTGACTGTGGCGCTGCTGCTCGCCGTGCCTGTCGCCATGGCGACCTGGTTCGCACCTGCGGTGATGGTGCTGCGGAATAGCGGCGTCGCGGATGCCCTGAGGGCGAGCTTTGTCGGGTGTTGGCGCAACATCTGGCCCCTCTGCGTCTATACCTTGCTGCTGGTCCTCGCCGGCGTCGTCGCCATGATTCCGTTGGGGTTGGGGTTCCTCGTCCTCGGGCCGGTGTGGGTTGCGTCCTTCTATGCCTCCTACCGCGACATTTTCGGTGCGCCCGATAGCCGGTAACGACTCTTGCCGGAATGGCGCATCATCCGTCCTCGCATCGGGAAATTTTCCTTAATTCGCGCTTTGCCGCGCTGACCGCCAACGCGCTCGCAAACAGCTTCCGACATGCAATCTCCGGTAGGCAGCGCGGCCGTTGACCGCGTCTGTCAGGCCGCGGTGTGACAAAGATCGTATGCCGTGAGTCAAAGGGCTCAGCCTCGTCGCGTCCCGGTTGGGTAAGGGTTGCCGCCCGCCTCTCACCATGCAGCGTCGCGCAGTTGGCGCCGGGCCTGCTTTTAGGTGCAGTGCATAACCTCAACTTGCATCGCGGCGGTTGCTGAAACGGGTTACCCGGAGACGGGAGCCCGTTCCCTCGACAGCCGCTTTTTTTTTGCGGGCTTACAGGTTAATGTGTGCGCCCAAGGGGCGGCGGGCGATCCGCGTGCCCCGATGAATCGTTGTTCGTTGCATTTGCAAACAGAAAAAGAGGGGATGTTATGCGTAAGATCACCAGGACGGCGCCTACTACTGGTTTGACCGCCATCGGCGCTCTTGTTTTCGCCATTGGTATGCAGTCTCCGGCGCAGGCCCAGGAAGCGCCTTACAAGGTCGATGGCAACAAGGTCGACAAGGCCACGCTCTCGGGCTACAAGCTCTACACGCGCGAGCGTTGCGAAACCTGCCATGGCCAGACGGCCGAGGGCGGCGGAGCTTTCCCAAGTCTCGTCGCCGCGTTGAAGAACATCACGAAGGAGCAGTTCGTCGCCACGGTGACGAATGGCAAGGGCGCGATGCCTTCATACAAGGACAATACCAAGGTCATGGAAGGTATCGACGGACTCTATGCGTACGTGAAGGGCCGCTCGGACGGCGCGGTTCCGGCCGGCAAGCTCGAAGAGTTGCCGTAATCGACCGTTGGCCGGGTCGATTCCCGGCCGTCAGAGTGGCTGAAGCTTGGCGTAGGCCAGCATCAGCCATTTGGCGCCCGCTTCGGCAAAGTTCACCTGGACTCTAGCCTGGGCGCCTACCCCCTCTTGTTGCAGGATTACACCTTCGCCAAACTTGGCGTGCTGCACCCGCTGGCCCAGCCGGAGTCCGGTTTCGCTAGGAACGACGGTGGCATTGGTCGGCCCCAGTCCGACGGCCGGTCTTGCTATCGTGCCCCTCAAGCGCACTTCCTCTAGTTGTTCGGACGGGATTTCCCGGATGAAACGCGATGGTCTGGGGTAGGTTTCCTTACCGTAGAGGCGGCGACATTCCGCGTGGGTAAGGTAAAGTTTCTTTCGTGCGCGCGTTATGCCGACGTAGCACAGTCGGCGCTCCTCTTCCAGTCTGCCCGGTTCTTCCAGTGACTGCAGGCTGGGAAAAAGCCCCTCCTCCATGCCGACCATAAAGACCAGGTCGAATTCCAGGCCCTTCGCGGCATGCAGTGTCATCAACTGTACGCAGTCCTGGAATGCATCCGCCTGGTTCTCGCCCGCCTCCAGTGAAGCATGTGCGAGGAACTGGTCGAGTCGGCTCAGTTCTTCGTCGACGGGTTCGGTCTCGAATTGGCGCGCAGCGTTAACGAGTTCATCCAGGTTCTCCAGTCGCGCTTCGGCCTGCTCGCCCTGTTCCTTGCGATAGTGATCCAGCAATCCGCTGCGTGCGATGACCCGCTGCACTTGCTCCCACAACGGCAGTTCAGCGATTTCGTCCGAGAGGGCACGGATCAGTCCGATGAACCCGGCCAACGGCGTTCGGGCACGCGCCGAAAGGCCCGGATCGCTGCACAGCCGCTCGGTTGCTTCCCACAACGAGGTGTTTTCCTGCCGCGCCAGATCGCGGATGAGGTCCAGCGTCTTGGCACCGATGCCGCGTACGGGTGTATTGATGATTCGTTCAAGCGACGGATCGTTGCCACGGTGGGCCACCAAACGCAGATAGGCGAGTGCGTCCTTGATCTCGGCGCGCTCGAAAAAACGCAGTCCGCCGTAGACGCGATAGGGGATGCCCATCGCGACGAGTTTCTCTTCGAACTGGCGTGATTGCGCGTTGGATCGGTACAGGATTGCAGCCTCGGCGCGCCGGTGGCCGTGCTCGATTGACTGCCGGATGCGTTCGATGACGAATTGAGCCTCTTCCGTCTCGTTGAAGGCACCGTAGACCGATATGGGTTCGCCGACGCTGCCCTGGGTCCACAAGGTCTTGCCGAGGCGGCCCTCGTTGTGGCCGATCAGGGCGTTCGCGGCCTTCAGGATCGTGTCGGTCGAACGGTAGTTCTGTTCCAGACGCACGAGTCGGTGGCCGGGATAATCTTTTTGGAAGCTGAACAGGTTCTCGATCTTGGCGCCGCGCCAGCCATAAATCGACTGGTCGTCATCGCCCACGACGAACAGGTTTTGCCGTTCCCTTGTCAGCAGTCGCAGCCAGGCGTACTGGATCTTGTTGGTGTCCTGGAACTCGTCGACCAGCACGTAGTGAAACCGCCTTTGGTAATGCGCGAGCGTCTCCGGATCGTCGCGCAGCAACTCGTGCACGCGCAACAGCAGTTCGGCAAAATCGACCAGGCCGCTGCGGGTGCAGGCGTCCTCGTAGGCCCGGTAGATGCGCTGCAGTTCGACCTGATGCGGGTCGTAACTCTCCGGGAGGTGACGCGCACGCCGGCCTTCGTCCTTGCAGCCATTGATGAACCACTGGATCTGGCGGGGTGGCCAGCGCGCCTCATCGAGGTCCAGTGTCTTCAGGATGCGGCGGATCAGCCGGTACTGGTCGTCCGAGTCGAGGATCTGAAACGCGTCGGGGAGCCCGGCGTCGCGGGCATGTCGGCGCAGCAGGCGATGGGCAATGCCATGGAACGTGCCCATCCACAACTCGCGCGCGCTGATCCCGAGGAGCGCTTCGATGCGGCCACGCATTTCCGTTGCGGCCTTATTCGTAAAGGTTACCGCCAGCACGCCATGAGGCGGGATTTCCTCGGCCCGCATCAGCCAGGCGATACGGTGGACCAGCACCCGCGTCTTGCCGCTCCCTGCGCCGGCCAGAACCAGCAGCGAGGCTTCCGGAGACGTGACGGCCTCACGTTGGGCATCGTTTAACGGGGCGATGATCGGGGTGATGTCCATGGCGGTATTCTACGGATGCGGCTTGCGCAAACTCAATGAAGCAAGGAAAATCCGGGCGTTTAACCACCGCACGAGGAATCGCGAAGATGGCTTTCGATTACAAGCGCATGCTCCACCGGGAACTCAATGTCGGGCTCAAGGAACGCCAGCTACGTTATTATGCCGGCGCAGCAGCGGCCTTTATCTCCGTCTTCTTGGGCAATGTTTTGCTGCTGCTGCTCGGTATCATTCTGATCGCCACCGGCTTTACCCGCTGGTGTCCGGTGTATTCCGGCATGAGCCGCAGCACGGTCGATCCGGCCGAAGAGTTCCCAACCGAATCGAAGGGCCCGGTGCACTGAACGCGGGCTGCGGGCCGGAAGCGCTCAGCCGTATCGCGGGACCGGGTTCGCCCGTGGCGGCGATGCGACCGGGCCGCGCAACCCTCGGGTCAATCCTCCCTGCGGAACTCGCCATCGATCGTGCGCGTGGCGGCGCCGTTTCGGGGCGACGGTGCCAAGCCCGCAAAGCGGGTTTGGAGATGCCGCGCCATCCATGATCGCGACAGCGGCAGCAGACAGAACAGGGCCAACACGTCGGTCAGGAGCCCGGGAACGACAAGTAGAATGCCGCCGGCGATGACGAAAGCACTGTCCAGCAGTTCGCGTCCCGGTGACTGGCCGGCTGCAACGGCCTGCTGCACCCGGCTCCAGATAGTCCAGCTGCAGGACTGGAGGATTCTGGCGCCGATGGCGCCCGAGGCCAGCACCCAAAGCAACACTGCGGCGAAGCCGAACATCTGGCCGGCTCTCGCGATCAAATACATTTCAAGCAGCGGCAGTCCGATCAGGATCCATAACGGGTAGCGACTGGAGAGCATGGCGTGAAGCCTCATTGGCGATCGTGGCAGGGGAGTAGGGTGTGAGCAGCGATTTCTGCATCGTCCTGGCCAGTTGCCCGGATGACGAGACGGCGAAGACGCTGGCCGAGGGACTGATTGGCCACAGCCTGGCGGCGTGCGTGAATATTTTACCCGGAATGACCTCGATTTATCGCTGGGAAGGTCGCCTCGAGCGGACTCGCGAGAGCCTGCTGCTGATCAAGACCCGCACCGACTGCTTCAGCGCATTGCGGGATTATCTCGTCGCGAAGCATCCCTACGAGGTACCCGAAATCGTCGCTGTGCCGATCGAGGCCGGGCTTCCCGCCTACCTGTCATGGGTCGATGCGTCAGTCGCACTTGGGGGGGCGCCATGATCCTCCGTTGGCTGTTCTTGCTGGCCACGTGTGTTCCGGGTTCCGGGATGGCGGCCGTATTGCCGGTCGACGAGGCATTCAAGTTGAGCGCCGTCTACGCTGCGTCCGGGGAGGCTCGCGTGTCATGGGTCGTGGCCGATGGCTACTATCTCTATCGCGACAAGTTCAAGTTCACCTCGCAGTCCGACGGCGTGGTGCTCGGCCCACCGATCCTGCCGCCCGCCAAGCAGAAACAGGATGAGTTTTTCGGCCTGATCGAGACCTATCGCGGGCAGTTCGATGTTCGCGTGCCGGTTTCGCCATCCGGGCCTTTTGCGGGTCCCCTGCGTCTGGAGATCCGTTTTCAGGGCTGCGCCGACGCCGGTATCTGCTATCCGCCACAGCGCCGGAGTGTCGAGTTGGCAATGGCCGACGCGCCCACGTCGCTTCCCGGGGAGGGGGCATCGGTGACGAGTCGACTGACCGATGCGTTTCGAGCGCTGGGGCTGAAGTCCGGACCGGCTGAGTTGCTGCCTGCGGACGAGGCATTCCGCGTGTTGGCCGAGGTCACTGGGCCGGACATGGTGCACCTGTCGTGGCGCATCGCTGACGGCTACTACCTCTATCGGGAGAAATTCAAGGTAACGGTCGTGGCCCCGCCCGCAGTCCACCTCGGCGAGTATCGAGTGCCTCGCGGTGAACCCAAGCACGATGACGAATTCGGCGACGTCGAGGTTTTTCATCAGGATGTTGGTTTCGATCTGCCCCTGGTTCGCGCGGATGCGCAAGGCGTGCGGGTACGACTGCAGGTCGCCTTTCAAGGCTGCGCGGATCGAGGGGTCTGCTATCCGCCGATGGAAAAGACGCTGGACCTGGACCTTCCGGAGCGGACGGCACTTCAGGCCGGTGCCGCGTTGCCCACGACGGGCGAGTCCATCCCGGCTGCCAGGGAACCCGCCGTCGCGGAGCACGATCGGATCGCACAGGCGCTCAAGGACCGCTCACTGGGTGCGACCATGCTGTCGTTCCTCGGTTTTGGATTGTTGCTGGCCTTTACGCCCTGTATTTTCCCGATGATCCCGATTCTGTCGGGCATCATCGTTGGGCATGGCGCCACCATCACGACCGGTCGCGCCTTCGCGCTATCCCTTGCCTATGTGCTGGCGTCAGCGGCGGCCTACACCGTCTTCGGCGTGCTCGCAGGGCTCTTCGGAAGCAATCTCCAGGCGGCCTTCCAGGCGCCCTGGGTCATCGTCGCGTTCAGCGCGCTGTTCGTGCTGCTGGCCTGTTCGATGTTCGGGTTCTTCACCTTACACCTCCCCGTTGCCCTGCAGTCCCGCATCGCGGCCCTCAGTTCCCGGCAGAAACATGGAACGCTTCTGGGGGCGGCCATAATGGGCGCGCTGTCGGCGCTCGTCGTGGGGCCTTGCGTTGCGGCTCCGCTGGCCGGCGCCCTGATCTACATCGGTCAGACCGGTGATGCGTGGCTCGGCGGTGCGGCGCTGTTTTCGCTCGGTATTGGGATGGGAGTCCCGTTGCTGTTGCTCGGGGCCTCGGCCGGCACGCTGTTGCCAAGAGCCGGTGTCTGGATGAACGGCGTCAAGGCGGTATTCGGCGTCGGTCTGCTGGCGGTCGCGGTCTGGCTGCTGGAGCGAGTGATTCCGGCGCCGGCGGCCATGACCCTGTGGAGCATGCTGCTGATCATTCCCGCAATCTACCTTCGCGCGCTCGACCCGCTGCCGGCTGCCGTATCGGGCTGGCACCGGCTCTGGAAAGGGGTTGGCGTCGTGATGCTGGTCTACGGTGTGTTGATGCTGCTGGGCGTTGCCGCGGACAACCGCGATCCACTGCAACCCCTGCGCGGCCTGTTGGCGCAGTCGGCACGGCAGGACTCGGCGGCCCGGGTTTCATTCGTTCGTGTACGGGATGGCGCCGACCTCGATGCGCGCCTCGCCGAAGCCCGCGCGCGCGGGCAATGGGTGATGCTCGACTACTACGCCGACTGGTGCATTTCCTGCCAGGAGATGGAGCACAACACTTTTGCGGATCCCCGCGTCGTCGAGGCCTTGGCTGGCCTGCTGACGCTCCAGGCGGACGTGACCGCCAACGGTCCGGCCGACCAGGCGCTGCTGCAGCGCTTCGGCCTGGTAGGGCCTCCGGCAACACTATTCTTTGCGCCCGACGGACAGGAACGAACAACTCGGCGGATCATCGGTTACCTCGGGCCCGACGAGTTCCTGAGGCATGTGCGAGGGGCGTTCACCGATGCGCGTTAAGCTACTCCTGATCCTTTTTGCCGTTGCCGCCTTCGGCGCCGGTCTCTGGGGGTTCCGTTACGTTTCTCAGGGCACGCTCACGGTGCCGGCGCCCGCGGCCGCCGGGACACTGTCGGACATCGCGTTTCCCGATGTGACGGGAAAAATGCGGAGCTTCTCCGAATGGTCCGGCAAGATACTCATTGTCAACTTCTGGGCAACCTGGTGCCCGCCGTGCAAGGAGGAGATGCCCGAGTTCGATCGGCTTCAGCAGGAGTTCGGATCGCGCGGCATCCAGTTTGTCGGCGTCGCTTTGGAGGATGGCGATTCCGTGCGGGCTTATCTGCAGCACAGTCCCGTCGGCTATCCCATTCTGATCGGCGAGGCCGGTGGGACGGAATGGGCCGAAACCTTGGGCAATTCCCTGCAGGTCTTGCCGTTCACGGTGGTGTTCGATGCTGCGGGAGCGGTCGTTCAATCCAAGGCGGGACCCTACACGCGCAGCGAACTGACCGAGTTGTTCGGGCGTCTACTCGGTCCGAACTGAGTCCGGTGTGACGGAAAATGACCGCTGGGAGTGAAGATCGCGCATTTTCTGGACAGTTCTCGTCTTTTTGGGCAAAATTTGCGCCGCTTCGAAGCTCCACTGCGCGACAAGAATCACTATAACTGCGATGCCGAGCGTGCTGTTCCTGAACGGTCCCAACCTGAACCTACTCGGTCAGCGGGAGCCAGAGATCTACGGCAGCGATACGCTCGGGGATATTGAGCGACGGCTGTGTCAGGTGGCCGGCGACTACGGTCTCAGCGTGGCGTTTTTCCAGACGAATGCCGAGCATGAGTTGATCGAGCGCATACATGCGGCGTTCAGGGACGCGACCGACTTCATCGTCATCAACCCCGGCGCCTTTACTCACACCAGCGTCGCTTTGCGCGATGCGCTGTTGGGTACCCGGCTGCCCTTCATCGAAGTTCACCTGTCCAATGTCCATGCGCGCGAGGCGTTCCGTCGCCATTCGTATCTTTCCGACATTGCGCGTGGCGTGATCACCGGCTTCGGAGCGCAGGGCTACGAGTTCGCGTTGGCCGCGGCGGCACGTGAGATTTCCAAGAGTTCCTGAGAGAAAAATGGACATCCGAAAAGTAAAAAAACTGATCGAGATGATCGAGGAGTCCAAAATCGCGGAGATCGAGATCCGCGAAGGGGAGGAATCGATCCGCATCACGCGCTATACGGCGCCACCCCCGGTCGTTGCCGCGCCACCGTCATCCGTCGCCGCGGCCTATCCGCCGACGGTGGCAATGTCGCCCGAGAGTGTCGAGGCCGAGGCGGAGCCGGAATTCGCGCATGTCGTCCGCTCACCGATGGTCGGAACCTTTTACCGCGCACCAACGCCCGGCGCAAAGGCGTTCGTCGAAGTGGGACAGACCGTCGCTCTGGGCGACACGCTGTGCATCATCGAGGCGATGAAGATCCTGAATCAGATCGAGGCGGACCGGGCCGGGGTGGTTGCGAAGGTCTTCGTAGAGAACGGGCAGCCCGTGGAGTACAACCAGCCGCTGTTCGCGATCGACTAGCCGACCCGCGCCGCCTCGTCCGTTCAGCCAGGTTAATTCCCCATGCTCGGTAAAATCGTCATCGCCAACCGCGGCGAGATCGCTCTTCGTATCCTTCGCGCCTGCCGGGAACTCGGCATCAAGGCCGTTGCCGTCCATTCCGAGGCCGACCGCGACCTTAAACACGTGCGCCTGTCGGACGAGTCGGTCTGTATCGGACCCGCAGCGTCTCGCGACAGCTATCTGAACATCCCGGCGATCATCAGCGCCGCCGAAGTGACCGATGCCGTGGCCATCCACCCCGGCTACGGTTTCTTGTCGGAGAACGCGGACTTCGCGGAAAAGGTTAATCAGAGCGGTTTCATCTTCATCGGTCCACGTCCCGAGACCATCCGCTTGATGGGCGACAAGGTGTCTGCCATCGAGACGATGAAGAAGGCCGGCATTCCCTGCCTGCCCGGCTCGGACGGCCCCTTGACGGAGGACTACGACGCGTCGCTGAAGATCGCGCGTCGCGTTGGCTTCCCGATCATCATCAAGGCCGCCGGCGGCGGGGGTGGTCGCGGGATGAGGGTCGTCCATAGCGAAGCCAATCTGCACAGCGCCATCACGCTGACCCGCAGTGAAGCCGCCTCCGCCTTCGGCAATGACAGCGTGTACATCGAGAAGTTTCTCGAGAATCCTCGCCATATCGAGTTCCAGGTGATTGCCGACACGCACGGCAATGTGATCCATCTCGGTGAGCGGGATTGCTCTACGCAGCGGCGACATCAGAAGGTCATCGAAGAGGCGCCGGCGCCGGGCATCACCGAGACTCAACGGCATGAGATGGGCGAACGCTGCGTCCGCGCCTGTCGCGAAATCGGCTATCTGGGTGCGGGGACCTTCGAATTCCTGTTTCAGGATGGTGAGTTCTACTTCATCGAAATGAACACCCGGGTCCAGGTCGAACATCCGGTGACCGAGATGGTGACGGGCTTCGACATCGTCAAGGAACAGTTGCGGATTGCCGCCGGCGAGCCGCTCTCGTTGCGCCAGGAAGACATCGTCATGCGCGGGCATGCGATCGAATGCCGGATCAACGCCGAGGATCCGGTCACCTTCATGCCGTCGCCCGGGCTGATCGAACAGTTCCACATGCCCGGTGGGCCGGGCATTCGGGTCGAGACCCATATCTACAACGGTTACCGCGTGCCGCCCTATTACGATTCGATGATCGGTAAACTGATCGCTCACGGCGAGACGCGTCTCGGCGCGATCGCACGCATGCGGACCGCGCTGCACGAGATGGTCGTCGGTGGCATCAAGTGCAACATTCCCCTCTTGCTCGACATCGTCAACGACAAGGCCTTCGAGGCCGGTGGCCAGAACATCCACTATTTGGAACAGAAACTCGGCCTGAAGCCCTGAGCCATGTGGCGCCAGCTCGCAGTGGAAGCGGACGAGCACGTCGCCGAGGCAATCGCCGATGCGCTGTCGGACGACGGCGCCTTGTCGGTCAGCCTTCAGGATGCCGGCGATGTGCCCCTGTTCGAGCCGAAGCCCGGGGAGACACCGATCTGGACCCGAACCCGAGTGATCGGGCTGTTCTCGGAAGAGGCGGACCTGGATACGGTGCGCCGGAACCTGATGCGTCGTTTCGGACAGGCGGTTGCAGCCTGTGACGTTGAGTCGCTGGAAGACCGGGTCTGGGAACGCGAATGGCTGGAGCATTTTCGCCCCGTCCGCTTTGGAGAACGGCTCTGGGTCTCTCCGACCGGATTTGCTGTCGATGAACCGGGTGCAGTCGTCGTGACGCTGGATCCCGGCCTGGCCTTCGGCACCGGCTCTCATCCGACGACCGCACTGTGTCTCGAATGGCTGGATGGACAGAATCTGTCCGGCTGCGCCGTGATCGACTACGGCTGTGGATCGGGCATCTTGGCCGTGGCAGCGCTGGTGCTTGGGGCTACCGAGGCCCATGCCGTCGACATCGACTCCCAGGCCCTGCTCGCCACCGAGGACAACGCCGCCAAGAACGGTGTCGCCCAGCGGGTCCGCTGCGCCGTGCCCGACCAATTCGGTCGAGAAGTCACGGCTGACATCGTGATGGCGAACATTCTCGCCAATCCCCTGATCGACCTCGCCGGCGAATTGTCGCGGCGCGTGCGTGCCGGCGGTTGGCTCGTGTTGTCAGGAATTCTTGCCGAGCAGGGGGTCGATGTCGCGCGCGCCTACGCGGCGGGCTTCGAGTTTGCCCCGGTAGCGGAGCGCGAGGGCTGGGTTCGTCTCGTGGGCCGAAAGAGAGGTTGACGTGATGGGCAGCCTACCGACCCTGCGGTTGCGGCGTAACGAAGAACGGCGCCTGCGCGCCGGACACCTGTGGGTGTTCAGCAATGAAGTTGACGTCGAACGAACGCCGCTGCGCGACTTCGCTCCAGGCGATCTGGTCAGGATCGAAGACCATCGCGAGGCTCCGCTCGGCGTCGCCTATATCAATCCCGAGTCCCTGATCTGCGCGCGTGTGCTGACCCGCGATGCCAGGGCGGTCATTGACGACACGTTCCTTACCCGGCGTCTGACTCGGGCTTTGCACCTGCGGGAACTGCTGTTCGATCGGCCGTTCTATCGCCTGTGCTATGGCGAGAGCGACGGCCTGCCCGGGGTTGTCATCGATCGTTTCGGGGATGTGCTGGTGGTGCAGACGAGCACGGCGGGTGCCGAGCGCTTTCTCGATGCCATCGTCGATATCCTGCAGAAACTGCTGATGCCGCGGGTCATCGTGCTAAAGAACGTGTCCAGCCTGCGGACACTCGAGGGGCTCGACAGCTATGTTCGGGTGGTAAAGGGAGTGGTCGACGGTCCGACCCAGATTCGCGAGAACGACGTGGCGTTCTGGATCGATCCGGTCAACGGGCAGAAGACCGGGTGGTTTTTCGATCATCGTGCCAATCGGGCGATGGCCGCCAAGCTCGCCAAGTGCCAGCGCGTGCTCGATCTGTTCTCCTACAGCGGTGCCTGGGGCGTGCAGGCGGCTGTGTCGGGCGCCGAGCACGTGGATTGTGTCGATAGCTCCGGGCCCGCTCTGGCACTGGCGCGTGACAATGCCGTATTGAACAGCGTCGAGGACCGGATGCGCTTTATCGAGTCCGACGTGTTCGAGTTCCTGCGAAACGCCCGGGAGGACCGCCGGCGTTACGATCTGATCCTGCTCGATCCACCGGCACTGATCAAGCGCAAGCGAGACCTCAAGGCTGGCACCGAGGCCTATCGGCGGCTGAATCAGCTCGCCCTTCAGGCCCTGAATTCAGGTGGTGTGCTGGTTTCGGCATCGTGCTCTTACCACTTTTCGCGCGCTTCGCTGAGTGACATGCTGCGCGGCCTGACCCGCCATCTGGATCGGCATGCCGTGTTCCTGTGGCAGGGCGGGCAGGGGCCAGACCATCCCGTCCATCCCGCGATTCCCGAGACCGATTACCTCAAGACGATCTTCTGTCACGTATCGGCGCCTGGCTGAGACGTTTTGTCGGGACGAATCCCGACCTTAAAATGGCGCGGGAATTTGGTTCGGGCAGGTTCCACCCCCTGTTCCGCCACCGGCTAGCCGTAACCCACTGGTATCGCAACATGCCCCTCAACGCCGCGAGTCTCGTCGAACGCGATCTGAGCACGGTCTGGCATCCGTGTTCGCAGATGAAGGATTACGAGGCCACGCCGCCAATTCCGATTCGCAGTGGCTCAGGTGTCTGGCTCGAGGATCATCAGGGGCGCCGCTATCTCGACGCGATCAGTTCATGGTGGGTGAACCTGTTCGGGCACTGTCATCCGGCGATCGGTGCGGCGGTGGCCGATCAGCTCGCAACACTAGAGCATGTGATCTTTGCCGGTTTCACGCACGAGCCGGGCATCGTGCTGGCCGAGCGGCTGACCCGACTGGCGCCGCCCGGGCTGACACGCTGCTTCTACGCCGACAACGGTTCGGCAGCGGTCGAAGTTGCGCTGAAGATGAGCTTCCACTACTGGCGCAATCTCGGCTTCGATCGCAAGACCCGTTTCGTCACGCTGGAGAACAGCTACCACGGCGAAACCCTGGGGGCGCTCGCGGTGGGCGACGTCCCCCTGTACCGCGAAACCTACCGCCCCCTGCTGATGGATGTGCTGACCGTCCCCAGCCCAGATTGCTTTTCGCGGGAGCCGGGCGAATCCTGGGCGGAGTGTTCCGAGCGCCGCTTCGAGGAGCTCGATCGCCTGCTGGCCGAGTCCGCCGACTCGATCTGCGCCGTGATCGTCGAACCGTTGGTGCAATGCGCCGGCGGCATGCGGATGTATCACCCGATCTATCTGGAGCGACTGCGCGCAGCCTGCGATCGCTATGGAGTCCATCTGATCGCCGACGAGATCGCCGTCGGCTTCGGCCGCACGGGCACGCTGTTCGCGTGTGAGCAGGCCGGCATCACGCCCGATTTCCTGTGCCTGTCGAAGGGGCTGACGGGGGGTTACCTGCCGCTGGCGGCCGTGCTGACGGGCGAGGCGGTCTACAGCGCGTTCTATGATGATTACGTCACGCTGAAGGCCTTTCTGCATTCGCATAGCTACACCGGCAATCCGCTGGCCTGCTCCGCGGCGCTGGCCACGCTGGACCTGTTCGAGGCCTCCGATGTGATCGGGCGCAATCGCGAACTCGCCGGCCATATCGCCCGCCAGTGCGAGCCCTTCGCGAACCATCCGCATGTCGCCGAGGTTCGGCAGACTGGCATGATTGCCGCGATCGAATTGGTGCAGGACAAGGCCGGACGGGTGCCCTATCCGTGGCAGGAGCGTCGCGGATTGCGGGTCCACCGGGCGGCACTGGAGCAGGGGGTCCTACTGCGGCCCCTGGGATCGGTGATCTATTTCATGCCACCTTACGTGATCACACCCGAGGAGATCGAGCGGATGACCGAGGCGGCGCGCGTTGCGATCGACTCCGCCACGGCGGATTGAGCGATGCGCGTGCCGCGACTGTTTCTGCCCGCTGCGCTGGATGAAGGCGCTACGCTTGTCTTGTCGGAAGAGCGGGCGCATTACCTCAAGACCGTACTGCGGCTCCGGGTTGGTGCTGAGCTGGTTGTTTTCGATGGTGCTGGAGACGAGTTCGAGGCCGAGGTCGACGCGTTGAGTCGCGCGGAGTCCCGACTTCGGCTGGGCAGCAGGCGGGTCCGGTCGGCCGAATCCCCGCTATCGCTGCATCTCGGACTTGGTATCTCACGTGGCGACCGGATGGATCTGGTGATCCAGAAAGCCGTCGAGTTGGGTGTCGCGGTGATCAGCCCGCTGATCGCCGAGCGCACCGTGGTTCGGCTCGATGACGAACGCCGGGCGAGTCGCTGGATGCATTGGCAACGGGTGGCTCAGAGTGCCTGCGAACAGTGCCATCGGAACCGTATTCCGCATTTGGCGGAGCCGCAGCCGCTGCAGCAGTGGCTGGACGAAGTTCGAGGTACCCGACTGCTGCTGGATCCTGCCGGCACGCACGCCATCGGCGACGTGGCGCCCACCGCAGAAGGTATCGTGTTGTTGTCGGGGCCGGAGGGTGGGTTCTCGCCCTGCGAACGGGCGCAGGCCGAAGCGGCCGGCTTCATGCGCGTGCGCTTCGGGCCCCGGATTCTGCGGGCAGAGACCGCGGCGATTGCGGCACTGACCGCTGCCCAGTTGTTGTGGGGAGATTTGTGCAGCTAGGAACTCGGCAGGTCTATGCCGGCGCGATCAGTCACGGAAATTTTCGTACTGGAGCGGCTGTGACAGTTCACCCTTGCGCAGCAGCGCGATCACCGCTTGCAGATCGTCCCGCTTGGCGCCGGAGACTCGCACCTTGTCGCCCTGGATGCTCGCCTGAACCTTGAGCTTGGAATCCTTGACCATCTTGACGATGGTCTTGGCCAGCACGCTGTCGATGCCCTGCTTGAGTTTCACCGATTGCCGCGCCTGCCGGCCGCTGACCTCGGGGCTCTGGATGTCCAGGCTCTGGATGTCGACACCGCGCTTGGCCAGCTTTGCCTGCAGGATGTCCATCATCTGTTGTAACTGGAATTCGGACTCGGCCTGCAGCTGAACGGTATCGTCTTCCACGGCGAATTGCGCGCCACTGCCCTTGAAATCGAAGCGTGTCGTTACTTCGCGGTTGGCCTGATCGACGGCGTTATTCACTTCGTGCAGGTTGACTTCGGATACCACGTCAAAAGTCGGCATCGGCAGGACTCTCCTCAACTCAAATTGCGCTGTTCAACAATCAGTTCGTAGGCCTTGCGGATCTGCTGCGTCTTCACAGTCGCGCTGCGGACCCGTTCCTCGGGCGCGCCGGAAGCGACCAGCTTGTCCGGATGATGCTGGCCGATCATGCGACGATAAGCAGATTTGATCTCGGCGTCGCTGGCTGTCGGGCGGATCCCCAGGACGATATAGGCCTCGTCGAGCGCGGAGCGCCGAGGGGGGGGCGGCGGAGACCGCGGACGGGTCCGCTCATAACCGGTATGGGCCAGGCGCTGGGCGGCATCCACCCGCGCCTTCAAGGCATAGAAATCGAGTCGCGACAGATGCAGGCGGTCGCAGATCTGGAGTAGCAGGCGCTCCTCGCTGAAGCGCAGCGGGCCATCCGCATAGGCCAGTTCGAGCAGAATTTCCATGAACAGGCGGAACATTGGGTACCGGTGATGGCACTCATTCCGGAACTGCTCCAGCGCATCGTTCAGTGGAAAGCCCTGTTTCTTGCCTTCGGTGAACAACTGGATCGCGGCTCGCCGCAGCTCGGTCGAAAGTTCGAAGCGGTCCATGACGGCTTTGGCCGCGTTGATCTCGGCTGCGGAGACGGCGCCGTCGGCTTTGGCCAAGTGTCCCATCACCGAAAACGTGGCGGTGAAAAACGCCATTTGCACACGGCGCTGGTCGCCGATCTCGAGCCGGGGCTCCAGTCGCTCGGGCCCTCGCCGGCCGCGGTCGTACTGATGTCCGGCTGCGGCGCCCAGGATGGCGCCGAGAGGGCCTCCCATCAGAAACCCGAATGCGCCCCCCAGCACCTTGCCGAGCCAGCTCATGTCGCCATGACTGATTTTTTCTTGCCTCAAGGTCTGCAAACTACCATGATTGAGGGCCAACCAGCAGGTCCAGACCACCGGGATACGCGATTAACAATGGACACCTTGTTCGAGAGCGCCTTGACCACGCTGCCGCTGCGCAGCCGCGGCAAGGTTCGCGACATTTACGATATCGACGGCGAATATTATCTCATTGTGACGACCGATCGGCTTTCCGCCTTCGATGTCGTGCTGCCGGATCCGATCCCGGAAAAGGGGCGCGTGCTGACAGCCGTGTCGCGATTCTGGTTCGAGCGACTTTCATCGGTGATCGGCAACCATCTCGCGGATCTCGATCTCGCAGCGGTTCTGCCGGATCCTGGGGAACGCGCGCTGGTCGCGGGGCGTTCGATGGTGGTGCGAAAGCTTAATCCCTTGCCGGTCGAGGCGGTGGTGCGCGGGTATCTGATCGGATCCGGCTGGAAGGACTACCTGGCGACCGGCGCGGTCTGCGGCATGCCGCTGCCGTCCGGGCTGGCAATGGCTCAACAGCTTCCGGAGGCGATTTTCACGCCTTCCACGAAGGCGGAGACGGGATCCCACGACGCGAACATCGATTTCGACGAAACCTGTCGGCTGATCGGCCGGGACCTCGCCGAGCAAGTCCGCGACGTCAGCTTGACGCTATACCGGACTGCGGCTGCTTATGCCTTGCAACGCGGCATCATCATCGCCGACACCAAGTTCGAGTTCGGCCTCGACCGCGACGGCAACCTGGTCTGGATCGATGAAGCATTGACGCCCGATTCCTCCCGTTTCTGGCCCGCTGATCAGTACCGGGTCGGAATCAGCCCGCCGAGTTTCGACAAGCAGTTCGTGCGGGATTACCTGGAGACGCTGGACTGGAACAAGCGCGCGCCGGGTCCGCATCTCCCGCCCGAGATCATCGCGAAGACTGCTGCAAAGTATCACGAGGCCGAAGTTCGCCTGACGCAGGCTTAGTCCAGCTGTCGGCGTCCTTCCGGAACCGCCCGATACCGGATGCTTTCGGCGAGGCCAAGCGCCTTTCGTTATAATCGCGGCGTTTTCATCGAATCAGGCAATGTCTTCGACCATGGCAAAAAGCACGATCAAGAAAGTCATCCTCGCGTACTCCGGTGGTCTCGACACCTCTGTCATCCTGAAGTGGCTGCAGGAGGTCTACGACTGCGAGGTCGTGACCTTCACCGCGGACATCGGGCAGGGCGAAGAGCTCGAGCCGGCGCGCGCCAAGGCTCAGGCGATGGGCATCAAGGAGATCTATATCGACGACCTGCGCGAGGAATTCGCCCGTGATTTCGTGTTCCCGATGTTTCGTGCGAATGCGATCTACGAGGGTGAATACCTTCTCGGCACCTCGATCGCCCGACCGCTGATAGCGAAACGGCTGATCGAGATCGCGAACGAGACCGGAGCCGACAGCATTTCGCACGGCGCTACCGGAAAGGGGAACGATCAGGTTCGTTTCGAACTCGGTGCCTACGCCCTCCGACCCGACATACGGGTGATCGCGCCATGGCGCGAATGGGATCTGACCTCGCGCGAAACGCTGCTGGCCTACGCCGAAAAGCACGGCATTCCGATCGAGATGAAGCGTGGCAAGGCCTCGCCCTATTCGATGGATGCCAACCTGCTGCATATCTCATATGAGGGTGGGGTGCTCGAAGATCCCTGGGACGAACCCGAGGAGTCGATGTGGCGCTGGACGGTTTCGCCCGAAAAGGCGCCCGACCGGCCGACCTACATGGAACTGACCTACGCGCGCGGCGACATCGTGGCGATCGATGGTGTCACCGTCTCGCCGGCGCAGGCGTTGAAACTGTTGAATCAGGTCGGTGGAGCCAACGGTATCGGGCGCCTCGATATCGTTGAGAATCGCTACGTCGGCATGAAGTCTCGCGGCTGCTACGAAACGCCGGGCGGCACGATCATGCTGCGGGCGCATCGGGCGATCGAATCGCTAACGCTGGATCGCGAAGTCGCGCACCTAAAGGACGAGTTGATGCCCCGCTATGCGAGCCTGATCTACAACGGTTACTGGTGGAGTCCCGAACGGCAGATGATGCAGCAGATGATCGATGCTTCCCAGGCCGCGGTGAACGGTGTCGTGCGACTGAAACTCTACAAGGGCAATGTGACCGTCGTTGGTCGCAAGTCGGAGCGGGACAGCCTGTTCGACACCAATATCGCAACCTTCGAGGACGATGCGGGAGCCTACGACCAGAAGGACGCCGAGGGCTTCATCAAGCTCAACGCTTTACGGCTTCGGATCGCGGGACGTAAGAGCCGCGTCTGACTCCTCTCAGGGTCGCACCTCTCCGAGGTGCGACCGGCGGCAGCGGGTGAGGCCCGCGACCTGCCGATTGGCTCGCGGCAGCCGCTGGCGGTTGGCCGACCGCCTCGTCGCTGCCGGCCAGGTTCGGCCAGCATCTGTTTCGCGGCGCGATGTTGAACCGTCGGGCACGGGCCCTGGGGGACTTCGTGCTCATCTCGCTAGATGAACGCCAGCAGCAGTAGGAGTCCGCTCCAGCCGGCCAGCCAGCTGCCCGCGATCTTCATCGCCACGAGGGTTTCCACGGTCTCTTTGCTTTCGAGTTTGATACTCATCGTTTGTCTCCTTCCCCGGTCAGAAATTGCCCACTAATCTTGCGCCGGTCTCGCTGACGGGCTCTGGCTCGGATGCCGAGCCGCCTTTCCGAACGTTGAATCAGTTGCCTACGCTAGCCAGGAGCGGGGTGTGTAAATTCCGCCTGAAGCGGACTGCCGATCACGCGCAGTGCCGGGTCGCTTCCTCACGATTTGCGCCGCTGCCCGCTGCACTGGTGTTCCGGGTGTCTAGACGATAAGCTTCGCGTCCCGAGCACACCGTGAACGAGTGGCTTCCCGTATGGGTATTTTTTCCCGACGTCCTCGCCGTGTGAGACGGTTAAATCCGGCTCCGATCTCGAGCTCGGGCGGTGTTCGTCAGGGGAACTCGCTCGCGCAAGTTCCATGTCTCGCGCTTCGCTTGACAGGATCGGCCGCGATCGGTAGCCTTAGGTTTCGTTACGAAACTGTATTGCTTGGGCCAGTAGTTGGGTCCGCCGGGGCCCCTTTTCGGTAGGGTGGTGCCGGTCGCTCGGCGAGTAGCCGCTCTTCGCAGTCCTCTTGGAGTTCTGAAATGACAACACGCCATCGTGCCAGGCATGCCTCACTGACCTTCTTTCTCGCTGGACTGCTACTGTCGGCAGGTTCCGCCATGGCGAAGGAATTGACGCCGGCTGAGCGGACTCAGGCCGAAACGCTATTCAACGGCAATTGCGCCAGCTGCCACGGTCAGGACCTGGGCGGTTACCTGGCGCCTGCCTTGAATAAGACCCGGTTGGCCGGCCGCAGCCCGACGACGCTGCGCAGCATGATCATGACCGGTGTGTTCGACACCTTGATGCCGCCGTTTTACGGCAAGCTCAGCGACGACCAGATCAAGCTGCTGGTCAACTATATCTCGACGACGCCGAAGCTTGATCCGAAGTGGACGCTGGACGACATGAAGCGTTCCCTGAAGGTCCATGTGCAGGATGAGTCCACGCTGCCCGAAAAGCCGGGCTACGCGATCGAGAACATGGACGATCTTCTCGGCGTCGCGGCGCGTGGCCGCTATGGGCGCGGCGCCGGCTCGAAGGCGGTGTTCATCAACAGTGCCAACAACACCAAGGTTGGCGAGGTGCCGACCGCGACCGCGGCGCACATCATCGAATTCAACCCGGTCAACCCGCGCTGGGCCTACGTCAAGACCGATGCCGCCGAACTGTACAAGGTCGATCTGTATTCGATGAAGATCGTCCGAGAGATCAAGACCGGCCTGAACGGCCCGGCGCTCGGTATTTCGCGCGACGGCCGCTACCTGATGGCGGGCTCGTTCGTACCGCATGTCGCGGTCATTCTCGATGCCAACACGCTGGAGCCATTGAAGCTCTTCGCGCTCGAAGGTGTCGATCCCGACGGCAAGTTCGTGACTTCCGATTCGGGCATGATCACCGGTACGCCGTATGCGGATGTCTTTGCGATCGCGCTGGAGAACGCCGGACAGGTCTGGGTTATCGATCTGAAGAGCCCCGATTTCCCGATCACGGCGATCAAGGACGTCGGACGCCACCTGCACGATGCCTTTCTTTCGCACGGCGGCCGCAAGCTGATGGTCGCGTCCTACGACGACAGCATCGTTGCCGCGATCGATCTCGAAGAGCGCAAGCTGATCAAGAAATTGCCGGCCGGTTGCGTGCCGCATGTCGGCGGTGGATCGGTCGTGAAGGTGAACGGCAAGACGCTCGGGTTCGGTACCAATTTCGGCGATTGCGACCACGAGGTCGTCAGTGTCTGGGATCTGGACACGATGGAAGTCGTCAAGCAGGTGCCGGTCAGCGGCGGCACCGAATCTCCGGCCGCGCATCCCAATGCGCCGTACGTGGCGGTCGATATCATCAGCAAGGACCGCCGGGCCCGTACCATCCAGTTGATCGACAAGAATACGCTCGAGGTGGCGAAGACCCTCGACGTGGGCGGGCATGCCTACTTCCCCGAATACAACGCGCGTGGCAACCTCCTCTTCGTCAGCGCGGGCTATTCGGGGGATGAGGTCGTCGCGTTCGATTCGCAAACCCTGAATCGCGTGGCTTCATTCGAAATGGAAAGCCCGGCCGGCATCTTCTCGCGGGCGCGGGCGAAGTTCATGACCCGCGGGCTCGCGCCCGGTGACCTATGACGCCCGCGGATCCGGGTGTCCGGAGTAATCCTCGAACAGACAGGAGAAGTGCCATGTCCAGATTGCATGTCCCGTTCGCCCTGATCGTCGCGCTGGGTTCCGGCCCGGCCGCGGCGGCGAACCCGGAGGCCGGCAAGGCTACGGTAGAGTCAGTCTGCGCGGCTTGTCACGGCATCACGGGCATCAGTGCCGGCGATGCCTTTCCGAACCTCGCCGGACAGAAAGAGAGCTACCTGCGCTCGGCGCTGACCGCGTACCGGGAAGGGACTCGAAAGGCGCCGATCATGAACAACATGGCGGCCAGCCTGAAGGACGAGCAGATTGCCGATATCGCCGCGTACCTGTCGTCGTTGAAGCGCTGCGAATAGCCGGTGGTCAAGGAGTTAGCCTGGGGGTTGTTGCTGGCGCCGATGGTCGTCCACGCCGAGACGCTGAAGGCGGAGCGCCAGCAGCAGCTGCTCAACCTGTTGAAGCAGGATTGCGGATCCTGTCATGGGCTGCAATTCAAGGGCGGGCTCGGGCCGCCATTGTTGCCTGAGGCGTTGGCCGGCAAACCCGACTCGGCCCTGATCGATACGATTGTGAATGGTCGCCCCCGTACGGCGATGCCTCCGTGGCGGGACTTCCTGACGGCGGATGAAGCCGCGTGGCTGGTTAATCAACTGCGTAACCCCCAATGAAGTTCCTGGTTCGTCTGCTCGCTCTGGTGGCCCCTCTGTCCTTGGCGGTCGGCGCCGAGCTTCGCGGTACCGGTGATCTCGGCGTGGTCGTCGAACGCGCAGAGGGCAGCGTGCAGATCGTCGACACGACCCGCAGGACCCGCATCGGCCGGATTACCGGCCTGGGCGACCTGTCCCATGCGACGGCGGTTTTTTCCCGCGACGAGCGCTACGCCTACCTGTTCGGCCGCGACGGCGCGCTGACCAAGCTGGACCTGTTGGCGGGTAATGTTGCGAAGCGCGCCGAACAGGCCCACAACAGTGTCGGCGGCGCGATCTCCCAGGACGGGCGCCTGCTCGCAAGTTCCAATTACACGCCGGGTGGCGTGCGGGTTTTCTCCGCCGAGACGCTCGATCGGGTGGCCGACATTCCGGCCGAATACGGGAACGGTCAGTTGTCGAAAGTCGTCGGGCTGGTCGACGCGCCCGGGCAGCGCTTCGTGTTCTCTCTGTTCGAAGCGGGCGAAATCTGGGTCGCGGATCTGCATGATCCTAAATCGCCCAAGATCCAGAAGTTCAAGGCCGGAAAAGAGCCCTACGATGCGCTGATCTCGCCGGATGGGCGGTACTATATCGCCGGACTGTTCGGCGAGGAGGGCTTGGCGCTGCTCGATCTGTGGAATCTCGACGCTGGGGTCAAGCGGATTCTGCCGGTCTATGCGAAGACCGACGAGAAACTGCCGGTGTTCAAGATGCCGCACCTTGAAGGCCGGGCGCTGGTCGGCGACTACTGGTTCCTGCCGGCGGTCGGTCATCACGAGATGCTGGTCGTGGACCGCCGCTCATGGGAGGTCGTCAAGCGCATTCCGCTCGAAGGTCAGCCGGTGTTCGTGATCGCGCGGCCGGACGACCGGCAGATCTGGGTCAATTTCGCGCTGCCCAACAACGACAAGCTGCACGTGATCGATACGCAGACCCTGACCGTCGTCAAGCGGCTAACGCCGGGCAAGGCGGTGCTGCACATGGAGTTCACGCCCAAGGGCGAGGAAATCTGGGTGTCCGCGCGCGATGACGACCGCCTGGTCGTTTACGACACCGAGACCTTCGAAGAGAAGGCGCGGCTGCCGGCAGACAAGCCCAGCGGCATCTTTTTCACGGCACGCGCGCACCGCCTCGGACTGTGATATGGCCACCGCGCTTTCTGTCTTGCAGCAGCATCTGCTGAACGATTTCCAGCGTGACCTGCCATTGACGCCGACCCCTTACCGGGAGATGGCGGACGCCTTGGGAGTCGACGAGGAAGCCGTGCTGTCCCAGTTGCAGTCGCTGCAGACCGGCGGCGTGATCAGCCGCGTCGGGCCGGTATTCGCGCCCAACCGCCTTGGTGCCAGCACACTCGCGGCAGTTGCGGTGCCTCCGGAACGGTTGGAGGAAGTGGCGGCGTTGGTGAACACCTATGCCGAGGTCAATCACAACTACGAGCGCGAGCATCGCTATAACCTGTGGTTCGTATTGACCGCGAGGGACGAGGCACGCCTGAGCGAGGTTCTCGCGCAGATCGAGGCGGCGACCGGTCTGCCGGTCCTTTCGCTGCCGCTGCTTGAGGAATTCCATATCGATCTCGGTTTCCCGCTGCGCTGGGAGGACTGATGCGTGGCGACGGTGAACGATCCGCGTGAAGATCCCAGGCTGGCGCGCCTGCTGGAAGCCATTCAATCCGGCTTGCCGTTGACGCCTCGCCCTTATGCAGAATTGGGCGAGCGGGTCGGCTTGAGTGAAGGTGAGGTCGTCGACACCGTTTCGCGCTGGGTACGCGAAGGGCTGATCAAGCGGCTCGGTGTCGTCGTGCGCCACCGCCCGCTGGGCTACCGAGCCAATGCGATGGTGGTCTGGGATGTCCCCGATGACCGCGTCGGCGACATCGGGCGCCGGATGAGCGCCCACGAGTTTGTGACCCTGTGCTATCGACGGCCCCGTCGGGGCGAGGACTGGCCCTACAACCTGTTCTGCATGATCCACGGACGTGACCGCCACAGTGTGAACGCCCAGATCGAATTGCTCGCGGAAGCCTGTGGATTGACCGATACACCGCGCGCCGTGCTGTTCAGCAGCCGTTGCTTCAAGCAGCGCGGGGCGCGCTATCTGGCGGAGGTGCCCTCCGGCGACACACGGTCCGGCCGGGTGCGCCCGGCATGACCGAGACCGAGCGGGTGGTCATCAATGGTCTGCAGGGCGGATTCCCGATCTGCGAGCGGCCATTTCTCGAGGCCGCGGAGAAGCTGGGCCTGGGCGAGGAGGAGTTGATCGGCGTCATTGAGGGGCTGCTCGATCAGGGCCTGCTGAGCCGCTTCGGACCGCTATACCACGCCGAGCGGCTCGGCGGGGCACTGAGTCTTGCCGCGATGAAAGTGCCCGAGGCCGAGATCGACGCGATTGCCGAGCGGGTCAACGCGTTCCCCGAGGTCGCGCACAACTACGCCCGTGACCACGCGTTGAACATGTGGTTCGTACTGGCGACCGAAACGGCCGAGCGGCATCGGGCCGTGTTGCGCGAGATCGAGGCTGCTACCGGCCTGACCGTCTACGACATGCCCAAGATCACCGAATACTTCGTCGGCCTCCATTTCACCGTTTGAGTCATGCAGACGCCCGCCCTTGACGACACTGACCGCCGCATTATCCTGGCGACGCAGGCTGGTCTGCCGTTGACGCCCAGGCCTTATCATGCGCTGGCCGAGCAACTCGGCCTGTCGGCCGAAGACGTCATGGTGCGACTACGGACGCTGCTCGATCGAGGCGTGATCCGTCGCATCGGTGTGGTGCCGAACCATTACCGCATTGGCTACACGGCGAACGGTATGACGGTCTGGGACGTGCCGGACGAGCGCGTCGACGAACTCGGCGAGCGGGTCGGGCGGATGCCCTCGGTCAGCCATTGCTACCACCGGCCGCGCCATCTGCCGGACTGGCCGTACAACCTGTTCGCGATGGTGCACGGGCGGACGCGGGCCGATGTCGAGCATGAGGCGGATCGGATTGCCGAGGTCCTCGGTGCGGCGGTGCGGGGCCGTAGCGTGCTGTACAGCACGCGGATCCTGAAGAAAACCGGGCTGCGGTTGCAGTCCTAGCCCTGCCGCGACCTCATGTTCCGCATCACCCCCTACATCCAGGAACTGCTGACGCCCTCGCCGCCGCCGGCCGTGCCGCGCCGGCGCGTTCTGCCGGGTCCCGTCGTCATCTGGAATTTGGTCCGGCGCTGCAATCTGGCGTGCAAGCACTGCTATACGACCTCGGCGGATATCGATTTCCCGGGCGAGCTGAGCACCGACGAGGTGTTCACGGTCATGGACGACCTCAAGGCCTTCCGAGTGCCGGTGCTGATCCTGTCGGGCGGAGAGCCGCTGCTGCGGCCCGACATCTACGACATCGCCGCGCGTGCCAAGGGATTGGGCTTTTATGTGGGACTGTCCAGCAACGGGACGCTGATCACCGACGAGAACATCGATCGCATCGCCGCGGTCGGCTTCGATTACGTCGGGGTCAGCCTGGATGGTCTGCGCGACACACATGACGCCTTTCGGCGCAGCAAGGGCTCTTTCGAACGCTCGCTGGCCGGCGTCCGGCTGTGCGTAGCCCACGGACTGAAGGTCGGCCTGCGCTTCACGCTGACCCGCGACAACTTCGCCGATTTTCCGGGCATGCTCGACCTGATGGAACAGGAGCGTGTCGACAAGTTCTATCTGTCGCACCTCAATTACGGCGGCCGCGGCAACCGTAACCGCAAGGACGATGCGGTCTACCTGATGACCCGGCAGGTCATGGACCGGTTGTTCGAAACTTGCCTGGAGCGGCTTCGCGCCGGTAACCCCGCCGAGTTCGTGACCGGCAACAACGATGCCGACGGGGTTTACCTGCTGCACTGGGCGGAAGCGCGTTTCCCGGGCAGCGTCCCCGCGCTGCGCGCAAAGTTGACCGCATGGGGCGGCAATGCTTCCGGTGTCAATATTGCCAATATCGACAATCTAGGCAACGTACACCCCGATACGTTCTGGTGGCACTACGGTCTCGGCAATGTCCGTGACCGGCCTTTCTCGGCGATCTGGCCCGATACGAGCGATCCGCTGATGGCGGGACTCAAACAGGATCCTCGGCCGGTCAAGGGGCGCTGTGGTGCTTGCGCCCATCTCGACATCTGCAATGGGAACACGCGTGTCCGCGCCCACCAGACCACCGGTGACCCGTGGGCCGAGGACCCCGGCTGCTATCTGACTGATCAGGAGATTCAGGCCTCGCGCGAACCGGCTTGCCGGGCCGCCGGTCGCGAGGTCGGCGCTACCCTGATCTGAGCATCGATGGTCGATATCCGCCCGCTTCAACGCCGCTGAACCGTGGCGGGCGGCGCCGGTTCGCGTCCGGCTCCATTCCCTGTCGCCACTGCCCGCGCTGTCCTTGCCACACCGGCATCGTCTCCCAACTCAAGCCCACTAACCCGGACGACCGCAGGTTCGCCGTGTGGGTCCTCGCCTTCCAGGCTGCATGCCCCGCAAAAGATCTTAACCATTCTTCATCGTAAGGCCTGTTGTCTGTCGTGTTCAGGCCGGTCGTCGCGGGACTCTAACCGACCGCCCAAGCCTCCACTGCCCGGATGAGCGTGTCCTTGTGGAACGTCCCGTGACGTCTTTACTGGGTGACGGGTGGGCCCGACTCGTCTTCTGATCGCTGCGATCGACAGGCCGATCTTTGTTGGCCGGCGAGATGCTGAGGCCTATGCCATATTTGGGTGATTGAAATACCGGACCAAGGGACCAAACCCGCGGAAAAGGAGCACGTCGTGGTGCGATTAGGGGTCTGTCGAGTGCGTTGTTTGCCTGGCTCCGGATGGCTGCGAGCCTGCGGGGATAAAGGCCGATGACCAGTTCTGAGAAGCGTTCTCAGACATATCCCGGAAGAGATACCTATCCCTTGCTCCAGTTCACACACAGTGTAACCAGGTGCGAAATGCATTATTCGCGCCGCATCGAATACGTGGCATAGGATATGCCTAAAGATATACTGTGCCTGCATCCAGCGATGTTGGTGCGGTTGGCTTCGGCCATCCAGGAACGCCCGATCCAAGGATTTGCAGGGCTTGCTTCGGGCGGTTTCGCCTAGACAGGCATCAATGACCTTTGGGGGGATCTATGAGCAAATACTGTCATATGGCGCGCGTTTTGGTCGCGCTACTGGCGAGTAATGTGGCTTGGGGTGTTACGGTGTCACCATCCACCGTGGACTTCGGCCAAGTCCAGATTCATCAAACGAGCGCACCCGTACGGATCGTGGTGAGGAACCCGAGTGCGGGACGGTCCGAGCGGGTCTGGGGGATCACCTTCAGTCATCCCGCGTTCAGTAGGGTGGCAAACACTTGTCCTTGGTGGTTGGCGCCGGGGGCGAGTTGCACGATGGACATCGTGTTTGCGCCCGAAGAGGCTGCTACTCATGCCGACACCGCACTGGTGGACGGTTCGATCGCCGACCAGACCATTTCGCTTTCTGCTCAGGCGGTGGATCCGCCCGTCACGAAGTTCGGGCCCAAAAAGTGGAATCCCGGACATTATGCGCAATTGGGTGTGCTCTACAACAATACCAGTCTCAACAGGATCGCGGCCATCCCGGAGATGAAGGGCGTCATGCTCTCCTATCACTGGGGCAACCTGGAGACGGCGAAGGGCGTATACGATTTTTCCAGGATCCGGAGCGACTTGGCATTCTTGCGCATCAGGGGCAAGCGTTTGGTGTTGCAGATCTCGGACAAGGCCTACCGCGCCGAACGAGAGGACGCCTGCACGCCGGAATACATGAAGACGGATCCCGAATATCTGGGCGGCATGATCAAGTTCACGACTCAGAATCTGCAGCGGCCGGGGTGTATAGCGAAACGGTGGGTGCCGGCGGTCATGGATCGACTGATTGCGCTGCATGCGGCGTTGGGCGCTGAATTCGACAGCGAGCCGTTCATCGAGGCGATCGTGACCGAAGAGAGCGCCACGACGGTAGCCTTGACGGATGCGGCGACCCCGCGGACCTATGTCGATCAGTTGAAACGGCTAGCCTCGGCATTCGCGACCTCCTACCCGAGCACCCTGAGCGTAATGCAATTGAACTTCCGCACGTCGCCCAATGAGTATGAACTCATGGAGCATCTCTACCGCAATGGGATCGGCGTCGGTGGACCTGACACCAGTCCGCTGTTGGTGACCGAGTTCGTTCCCGAACTGACTGCGGCGTATGCAGGCAAGGTGCCGATTCTGATGGCAGTAAACGCAACCCACCTGACCTTTTCGTCCGATCCGATCGGCGATGGGCTTCTGACGCTGGATCAGGTCTTTGACTTTGCGGTCACCGATCCTAACGGGATCAATGCCAACCACCTGTTTTGGTGGTTCTTCGAGAAGAGATGGAATCCTGGTGTGTCGTATGACTTCTTCGACACGCTGGAGATAATTAGGCAGCGTGGTGGATACATCAATACCGCCTGCCCGGAAAACACGCTGTGCGCGGAGTAGGACAAGATTGGCCTGAGAGGGAAATGCCGCGCCGAATCCGGAAAATCCGGTAGTCGCGAGAAGCAGGAAGCCGTAAGGCCCCGCGTCAGACGGGGCCACCAAAGGGGTCGGTCGCATCGGACACCGAGTCCAATGCGGCCTACCCCCCAGTCCGGTCGCTATCCTACCCGGGATGCCGCCCGTCGCTTCGTCAGGGGCAACTGCCTGAGTCCTTGCAGTCCGAGTGGCGTGTCCGGTCACATACGTGGCCCGCGCATCCTTGGCATGCCCAGCGTGATGGCTGCGTCCGGTACCCCCGGACCGCTCGGCGCCCTGCCGAATCCCTGTCGCTCAGGAGCCTGGCTGGCGGTGTCCTGTGCGTCCTTGCGCGCCGCGCCATGGCCGGTCCGCTGCCCCAGTTCTGATTCCCCTGCAACCGGCCAGAGTCCGCCTACGGTTGAACTTCGAAAGCCCCGATATCCATATTCGCTCCCCGCATACGCAGGAAGCCTTCACCCCGCTGGTCGTAGATCCTGTCACGCCCAAAGATAACCTTCTGATAATCTGGATCGCCCGTATCCACGGCCGCGCTTCCTGGCAGCAACGCATGTGTGGGGGTCGGACCGCCATTATTGGCGAGACTCGCATCCAGAATCTGTGCCGGCGCCTGGGTCGGCACGACATCCCGGTTGCCGGCGGACACGCCTGCCAACCCCGCGGAGCCGCTATGCCCGAGCAGGTTGTAGTGATTGACCAGGGCATAACGCCCGCAAAGAGTTCCGGTGCAACTGATCTCCGGGCCGCTGCCGCCGGTCGTATTTCCCGTGACGATTGTGTTCGAAAGCACGGTGGGGCTGTTAGAGACATACACGCCACCGCCCCGGGTATTGGCGTGGTTGAAGGCGACGGTACTGCGGGTCAGTGTGGTGAGGCCTTCGCCCCAGACGGAGACGCCCCCTCCGCTCGTTCGGGACGTGTTACCGCTGATGGTCGTGCTGACGACCACGAGTCCGCTGTGGGAAGTCGTTCCGGTCAGTCCTCCGCCGAGGCCGTTAGACACATTCCCCGATATGGTGCTGTTAAAAATCGTCATGGTAGCGAAAGCGCCATTTTCGACTCCGCCCCCCGACGTTCTTGCAAGATTGTTACTTATGACACAATTGCGGATTGTTCCCTGGCTATCCCATTCCTGACGTATACCCCCACCATAAAATGCGTTATTGTCCCGGACGGTCGAGTCAGATATCGTCAGAATGCTGGCGCCGCCGTAAATAGCGCCGCCATCGTTTTTTGCCGCGGTATTTCCTGAGAACGTCACCCTGGAAATCTCTGCTTGGCCATGGAGTTGGGCTAGCCCTCCGCCTGTGCTTCCCGTGTTACCCGTGACGGTGCTATCCGTCAGCTTGAGGTGCCCATCAACGTTATAGATACCACCACCTCGGTAGAAACAGGAGTTGTCGGCTAGCGTGCTGTTCTCGATGTCAACGCTGCCTTCATAAATCAGTATGGCGCAGCCCCCGTTACGGACTCCATCGCCCTCCCAGTCCGACTGCCTCCCGCCTTGAAGCGTGATGTTCCGGAGAGTCAGGGTGCCGGTTACCGCCATTAGACGAAATGACGGCGCACTGCTGTTCCGAACGATACTGCTGCCGTTCCCTTGAATCGTGATATCCGATGCGATGATGGGAAGACCGGTGACTCCATACGTCCGGTTGTGAACCGCGGTCAGCTCCTGGGTGCTCGCCGGAGGCAGAACGAGCGTATCCGCGCCCTGTCCGGCGGGACAATCAACTTGTACGGCGGCGTCGTTGTTGGCGTTGATGATCGCCTCCATCAGGGAACAGAGTCCGTCGTCGGCCATGGCCGGAGGCGTGCCGGGGGAAATCGGGATCTCGTTGGACCATCCTATTTGAGGCAGCAGAACGGAAAACAAGCCGATCCCCAGCAGTGATGACAGAAGCCGGTTCCGATGTGCCCCGGTGTTTCCCAATGGCTTTTCGGTAAGTGGCCGATGCAGTCTCCTCAAGTGCTCCGGTTGCTTCTGGTCAAGCTGGCAAGAGTTTAATGGATCAATACTACCGGGCCACCGAAGCGGCGATTCGACGTGATCCGTATCGGGCGGCAGATCACCATCAGCTTGGGCGAGTCGATGCAAGTTTAGTGCGGCGCTTTGGGGTAAAAGATTACGGTGGCAATTTGGATAGTTCATGACTGTAGTCTCTGTGCACATAGATCGTGGGGCAGCTTTGCTCGATGCGGTTTCCCGTTGGTCGAGCTGAAAAGGCGCCGGTTCATCTCCTCCGCTTTGCTGCCCTTCCCGAGCTGATATCGTCCCCCGTTGTCCACGGGTGGTGGTTATTCGCTTTGAGCTTTTGCATGTTGCGGCCATCAATAGTCTTATCGACCAGTGTGCCCGTCGCTGCGGTACTGGTCGCTTGTCCCGTATGCGCGGATAGTCTGACCATCCGTTGTAGCCATTTCTATGGGTATGAATGCCTATTTTGGGGACGACGCGCCATCGGGATTATTTCCTAAGGGCTGGGGGCGTCGGGTGGATCGATCTGCAGCGCTCGTGAGGAGGCGTTGCAGTCTGACTAGGCAATAGTCGGGAGGCTCGACGGCGGCACGCTGTGTACCCGCTGCTTCGAATTCATCGCCACCCTTCAATGATTCACCTGAGATTCGACGGGAGGACTGGCCACCGTTCATGGCTGGGATGGGCCGCAGAAAGAATGGTCGCTGGCCCTTGTGGCACGAACTGTTGGTCTTGCGCCTATCTTCGTTCTCGCGAGAGGGGCTGCGGACGCCGGCGCGTCCAGGCTGCGGGCAGAGAGTCCATGGAAGTCATGAGGGAATGGGGGGGGCTTCGCGGGTCTGTCTTTCGCAATAGTCTCGTGATCGATCTTCAATGGTAAGGCTCGATATAGTGCTTTAGAGGTACGTCTTAACACGTAGTAGAGACTGTTTTCAAGCTCAGGGGTGGCCTGTGTTGTACTGTCGCCGTATCACGGGCTGGATTGCCGGCCAGTTCGGCCCAGAAACCCGAGCAGGGGAAGAGACCGTTTTTGAGGACTCGCAAGGGTAAGGCGCCACAGAGGATCACCTCTTCCGGCGAGATGGCCCGCGCGTTGGCCAGCAAGTTCAGTTCTTCCTTCATCATGGCGATGCTGAGCGGTGCGATCTGCGCCGCGAGCCCCTAGCTTGTCGTCTCGAGTTCTTCGGCCGGCACGACGCGATTGGCGATACCGAGTTGCTCGGCGCGGCGTCCCGCAATGGGCTGGGCGGTAAAGGCCATTTCCTTGACGATGTGCGGATGCACCGCATTCATGAAGGTCATCAGACCGGTGAGGTTATAGGGCCCCCCGGCTTCGCCGGCATGATCGCAAAAGTTGACGCCTCGCAGGCGACGACGATGTGGCAGGCCATAGCGGCTTCACAGGCGCCGCCCCACACGCTGCCCTCGTTCATGGCGATGACCGGCATCGGGGTTTCCTCGATCGCGCGCACGAGTCGTCGCAACGCATCGTCCCAACCGAGCGGATCGCGGTTCGATAGTGGCAATTTCTCGACATCGTGGTCGGCGGACCAGACGGTGGTGCTTGGCCGAATCCCGATAGTCTCCCTGTCAACTGTCGTTGGCGCACGACGTCCGCTATTGGTTTCGAGCCTTGACGGCGACCAGTCGGTCCGCAGTCGACCCGCAATAAGCTGCTCCATCGTGATGCCGCGTGTTTCCGATGTCTTTGCGGAAGCTCCCATTAAGTCCAAAGAAAGCAGCGCCTTGCGCCCCAAATGCTGACGCATGTCGGAGCGTATACCACGCGTCAGTAAGCGGTACGCCTAAGGCGGTAAACTGTTATGGCATGGCCTGTGCAAATGTCCCCAAGCGGTTGCCAATGGCATCCGCAGGCGAACTGAGATCTTAAGATTTCAGTTTTTTAGGAATGTCTCTCGTGGGGTTGTCCTGATTATTTTTCTTCGCGGGTATTCCCATGGGTTATTGCCGTAGGGCAAGCATCGTGAACAGATCTAGAAAAATAGAAATTCGCATAGCCTATATTTTTTCGCAGCTCTATCTTGCATTAATGAGTCACGCTGCGTTTGGGGTAAGTGTATCGCCGACAAGTATCGACTTCGGGTCGGTCGAAGTCGGACAGGAAAGCCGGTCGGCGCGGTTGGTCCTTAAAAATGCGAGCTCTCAGTGGCATGAGAGAGTCTACGGGATCAGTATGAGCGATACCGATTTCAGGCAGGTATCTAGCGATTGCCCCTGGTGGCTTCCGCCGGGTGGAAGTTGCTCCATGAATATCGCCTATGCACCTGCGGCAGCCGAAAATGATGCTGGTACCGCTACATTGGATGCGTCCTTTGGTGATGCCGTTGTACAGCTGAAGGGGCAGGGTCGCTCGGACCAGGTAACCCAGAGTGGTGCCAAGAAATGGAATCCTGGACACTATGCCCAACTGCCGGTCCTTTATAACGATGCCAATATTGAAGAAATCTCCAAGATCCCGGAAATAAAGGGAATCATGATTTCCTATCAATGGGGGAATATCGAGAAAAAGAAGGGAAGCTATGATTTCTCCAGGATCCGTCACGATCTGGACTTGCTAAAAGCCAGGGGTAAGCGTTTGGTCTTGCAGATCGCGGATAAGACCTATCGTTCAGAGCTTGAGAATGCCTGTGTGCCGCCCGATATGCGAACCGATTCGAAATATCTAGGCGGTCAGGTGTCGATTACGCTGAATACAGGGCGGCGTGGATGCATCGCAAAGCGTTGGGTTCCGGCTGTCATGGATCGGTTGATCGCGCTGCATTATGCCTTGGGGTCGCAATTCGACAAGGAACCATTCGTCGAGGGTATCGTTACCGAGGAAAGTGCCACATCGACGGCGTTCACGAATGGTGCGACCGCGCGGAGTTATGTCGATCAACTCAAACGACTCGGCTCAGCGCTGTCGACGGCTTATCCGAGCACCTTGGTTGCGATGCAACTCAATTTTCGGATCGAACCCCATCAAGCCGAACTGGTCGATCATCTCTACCGCAGCGGAATCGGCTTCGGCGGCCCGGATACCAGTCCTCTCGTCAAGACTTCGGTAGTTCCGACCTTGTCCTCCGCGTACGCCCGTAGGACTCCCATTCTGATGGCCGTGAACGCGACCCATCTGACGTTTTACGACGATCCTATCGCCGAGGGTATCCTGACCCTGGATGACGTGTTCGATTTCGCGGTCGCGGATCCGGCGGGAATCAATGCCAACCATCTGTTCTGGTGGTTCTTCAAGAAGCAGTGGAATCCGGGGGTTTCGTACGACTTTTACGATACCGTAGCGTTGATCAAACGGCGTGGTGGGCAAATCAACACCGGCTGTCCGGAGAATATCCTGTGTGGAAACTGAGAGCGGTGGCACGGTGTAGACTTGGACGCGACCGGGAGTCGTTGATCGGGCGACCGGTCGCGAAGGGCAGGCCCTGGTCTGTGCGCCAAGGAAATTCGGAATAGGGACGTTCTGGCGGCGTTCAGCACCAGTGCGACCACTCGCGGCTTTGCCTTACCTGACGGAATCGACCTTTCAAGGTCCGTTCATCGGTCAGGTAAGGCGCACAATGGCCTCGAACATGAGTGGGGAGAAGCCTACTGACAGGCCCGACAGGTGTGCAATCACGTAATGGCGCCCCGCGTTGTCGAGCTGGCCTGAATGCCACTTGATTTAGCTGCCCATTGGGCAGGGTGTTCACGAGCAGCGCGTTTAGTCCGGGCTTGAACGCGGTGAACAGAAACCGGACGAGAGGCCGGGGACTGCAGCGGCAGGCCGGGCCTGGGGCCGACGCAAGGTACTGAGGTGCCCGCCTCGACGGTGTTTTCGTCTTCGCGGCTGAACTGGCCTCATTCGCCCCGAAACAGCGGCCGGCGTTTCTCCAGGAACGCCTGAATCCCCTCGCGGTAATCCGCGCTGTTGTAGACGACGCGCCGCAAGGCCTGAATGCGTTCGAAGGTTTGTGGCGACAGGTCTCGCGCGTTGGCCAGCAAGTTCAGTTCTTCCTTCATCACGGCGATGCTGAGCGGTGCGTTCTGCGCGATCTGCGCCGCGAGCCCGTAGCTTGTCGCCTCGAGTTCTTCGGCCGGCACGACCCGATTGACGATACCGAGTTGCTCGGCGCGGCGTGCCGCGATGGGCTGGGCGGTAAAGGCCATTTCCTTGACGATATGCAGATGCACGGCGTTCATGAAGGTCATCAAACCGGTGAGGTTGTAGGGGACCCCCAACTTGGCCGGCGTGATCGCGAAGGTCGAGGTATCACAGGCGACGACGATGTCGCAGGCCATCGCGACTTCGCAGGCACCGCCCCACACGCTGCCCTCGATCATGGCGATGACCGGCATTGGGGTTTCTTCGATCGCGCGCACCAGCCGGCGCAGCGGATCGTCCCAACCCAGCGGGTCGCGGTTGGATAACGGCAATTCCTCGACATCGTGGCCTGCGGACCACACCTTGACGCCCGGTGCTGCGCGCAGCACGACGGCGCGTGCTCCGCTATCGACGAAGGCCTCCAGCGCCGCCATGACTTCGTCGATCAACTGGCTGCTCAGCGCGTTGCGCTTTTCCTGGTGATTCAGCGTGATGGTGCCGATGGTATCGCGTTGGTCTTTCAGGGTCAGAGACATGGGCGTGGTCCTTTGCGGGAAGGGGCAAGGCGGGTTGCCAACGGCGCGACAGCGAGGGTGCGTGGAGGGATAGACTAACTGAACGCATCCACGTGTTCGCCGAATACGTTCTGCAGGCAGCTGCAGATCTCGCCGAGGCTGACGGAGACCCGGACCGCGTCGATGATCGCCGGCATCAGATTCTCGTCGCGGCGTGCGACCTGCTCGATTCGGCTCAGCGCGGCGGCCACGGCCGCGGCGTCACGGTTGCGCTTGACGGCGGTAACGGCCTCGGCCTGGCGCGTCTCCACCGCAGCCGCTACCGAGAACAGGTCCATCGCCGGCGGCTTGTCTTCGACGAATTTATTCACGCCGACGATGGTCCGGTCGCCGGTCTCGATCGAATTGCCGTACTCATAGGCCGCCTGTTCGATCGCGCGCTGCACATAGCCCTGCTCGACTGCCGCGACCATGCCACCGATCGAATCGATCCGTGCCAGCCATTCTTCCGCCTCCGCCTCCAGGCGATCGGTCAGGCTTTCGACATAGTAACTGCCGCCCAGCGGGTCGATCGTATTCGCGACACCGGTCTCGTGCGCGATGATTTGCTGCGTGCGGAGTGCCAGGCGCACGCTGTCTTCGGTCGGTAGCGCCAAGGCCTCGTCCTTCGAGTTCGTGTGCAAGGACTGGGTCCCGCCCAGCACGGCGGCCAGGGCCTGGATCGCCACCCGCACGACATTGTTGTCGGGTTGCTGCGCGGTCAGTGCGACGCCGCTGGTCTGGGTGTGAAAGCGCAGCATCAGGCTCTTGGGGTTCTTCGCGCCGAAGCGCTCCTTCATCAGCCGGGCGTAGAGGCGGCGCGCGGCGCGGAATTTGGCGACTTCCTCCAGCAAATCCATGTGTGCTGCGAAGAAAAACGTGATCTGCGGCGCGAAGTCGTCGACGTCCAGGCCCGCGGCGATGGCCGTTTCGATATAGCAGACGGCGTCCGCCAGCGTGAAGCCGATTTCCTGCGCGGCGGTCGCCCCGGCCTCGCGGATGTGGTAGCCGCTGACCGATATCGCGTTCCACTTTGGCAGGGTGCTGGCACAGTACGCAAACAGGTCGCTGATCAGCCTGAGGCTGGGTCTGGGCGGGAAACGGTAGGTGCCACGAGCGAAATACTCCTTCAGTATGTCGTTCTGGATCGTGCCGGCGAGCGCCGTCAGCGGGGCTCCCTGGCGCTCGGCGACGACGATGTACATCGCGAGGATTACCGCGGCCGTCGCGTTGATCGTCATGCTCGTCGAGACCCGATCCAGCGGGATGCCGTCGAACAGCGCCGCCATGTCCTCGACCGTGGATACCGCGACGCCGACGCGTCCGACTTCTCCGCAGGACAGCGGATCGTCGCTGTCATAGCCGATTTGCGTCGGTAGATCGAAGGCGACCGACAGGCCGGTGGAGCCCTGTTCGAGCAGGTAGCGAAAGCGCCGGTTCGATTCCTGCGCGGTCGCATAGCCGGCATACTGGCGCATGGTCCAGAATCGCCCGCGGTACAACGTCGGCTGGATGCCGCGCGTGAACGGGTACGTCCCTGGAAAGCCGAGTTTGTTCCGATAGGTTTCGCCGACGTGCGCCGCCGGTTCGGGGACGTACACGCGGTCGACGTCGAGACCGGATCCGGTCTTGAACTGCGCCTGCCGTTCCGGACAGCGGGCAATCGTCTTGGCGACAGTGCCATTCTCCCACTGCCGCTTGGCTTCCTCAGGCGTCAGCGCCTGTTCACTGTCCTTCTCGTCCATCCTGAGCGTCCTCAAGTGTTGTCCAGCACGGCGCGCCGCAGCAATTCGCCCGCCAGATCGGCCAACGCCGTTTCGCCGCGCAAGACCCGCTCGACCGGGTCGCTTTCAGCGAGCCCGCTCCATTCCGCCTCCAGGCGGCGCTGCGCGAGTTCCAGGACCGCGGCCCGCAGGTGCGTGACAAGCCGTGTCCGCCGCCGGGCCAGCCACCGAGCCGCTTCGGTGTCGCGGAGCCGTTCGAGATAGTCGAGCAACTCGGCGATACCGTGATCCTCGCGCGCGCTGACGAGTCGCACGGCATCGGGCCCCCGTTGTTTCCGGTCATGGTCGATCAGCCGCAAGGAGGCCATCAGTTGCGCATGAAACTCGCCAGCCCCGACACAATCGCCCTTGTTGACGACGAACACGTCGCCCGCTTCCATCAGACCGGCTTTCTGGAACTGCATGGCATCGCCCTGGCCCGGTGCCAGCACGATCAGCACGAGGTCGGCCAGGCTCTCGATCTCGATTTCCATCTGACCGACGCCGACGGTTTCGATCAATACGATATCGCAGCCGGCGAGCCCCATCACCTTCAGCATGCCAAAGACCCCTGCTGCCAGCCCCCCGATGTGTCCGCGGGTCGCGGCCGAACGGATGAAGATGTTCGGATCGCCGGCGTGTCGCATCATCCGGACGCGGTCGCCGAGAAAGGCGCCGTTCGAATAGGGGGAGGAGGGATCCACGGCGATCACGCCGATATGGCTGTCCGGATTTTCGGCCCGACAGTGCTGTAGCAGCCGGTCGACCAGCGAACTCTTGCCTGAACCGGGGCTGCCGGTCAGGCCGAGCACCAGGCGCGGTTCGGGTGCGCCGGCGAGCTTGCCGAGCACGTTGACGGCCGCGCCGCTGCCGCCTTCCGCGATCGTCATCAGCCGCGCCGCGGCGCGAATGCGGCCAGGTCCCGCGGTGCCCGCCTCGCGAATCAGCGCGTCGACATCGACATTCATGCCACCTGCCGATTGTCGAGCAACTGACCGATCCGGTCGACGATCGTCCGCGCCGACGTGCCGGGTGTGAACACCTCGGCCACGCCCATGGATTTCAGGGTCCTGACGTCGTCGGGCGGAATCGTGCCGCCCCCGACCAGCACCACCTGTCCCGCGCAGCGGCGGCGCAACTGTTCGATCACCCGTCGGAACAGGGCGATATGGGCGCCCGACAGAAATGACAGGCCGACCACGGCCACGTCTTCCTGGACGGCTGCCTCGGCGATTTCCTCCGGCGCCCGCCGGATACCCGTGTAGATCACCTCGTACCCGGCGTCACGGAGGACATGCGCGACATATTTGGCGCCGCGGTCGTGGCCGTCCAGACCGACCTTGCCGATCAGGATGCGAACGGGCGGGTGTTGATGAGCGAATGCGATAGAGCTGGCCATGGCGGACTCCGGCGGAGTGTCGCGGCCCGGGTGCACGCGGCATCCGGAGCCGCTGGAGTGGGATAGCTCGCAGTATAGGGAGGCGGCGCCCGGAATGGCGATCCCGGTGCGAAATGCTGAGTGTCGCAAATCGAACGTCGCGGGGCCGGCAGCCAAGGGGCTGAGGGTTTGCGTACACTACCGGCTCGAACCACTCGGGTCTCCGTCAGAATGGCTTCCAGCGTCCCTGCATCCGCGCTTCCCACCGCACCGTCCCCGCCCAGCCTGCCATTGATCGGCAGCCTGCTCGAGTTTCGCGGCAACCCCTTCCAGAACATGCTCGACTGGCGCGTTCGTTACGGCGACGTCATCGCGTATCGGCTCGGCCGCCGGCAGTTTCACATGATCAGCCATCCGGCGTTGGCGGAGGAGGTGTTGATCACCCGGCAGAACGAGTTCATCAAGATGTACGAGCGCGACAGCCCGGCCGGGGTCGCGCTGGTTCTGGGACAGGGGCTGGCGACCAGTCGCGGCGATCTGTGGAAACGGCAACGGCGGCTGATGCAGCCGCTGTTCCAGCGCAGCCGCCTGCCGTCCTTCGTCCCGGAAATCAATGCGGCAGCGCGGCGTGTGGCGGAGCGTTGGTCGTCGCTCGCGCCCGCCTCCACGATCGATGTCGCCCATGAAATGATGCGCGCGACGCTGGAGATCATCACCCGCACGATGTTCAGCGTCAGCGTGCTGGATCGGGTCGACACGCTGTCGCCGGCTCTCGCGACCGTGCTGCGTTATTCCTCCGAGCACCTCAGCAATCCCTTTCAGTTGCCGCTGTGGTTACCGACCCCCGCCAATCGCGCGTTCCGGAACTCTCTGGCGTTGCTGGATGAGTTGATCGGGACGCTGATCCATGAGCGGCGGGCCGACGGACGGCGTTGCGACGATCTGCTCGACAAGCTGCTTCACGCCGTCGATATGGAGACCGGCGAGGCCATGGACGACCGCCAGATTCGCGATGAGTGCCTGACGATCTTCATTGCCGGGCACGAGACGACCGCGGTGGCGCTGAGCTGGTGCTGGAATCTGCTGGGAGCGAATCCGGAGGCGCGCGAACGCCTGTGCGGGGAGCTGGATGCGGTGATCGGGGATCGAATTCCAACGCTCGAGGACCTGCCGGCGCTGCCGTGGACCCGTGCCGTGCTGGAGGAAACGATGCGTCTGCTGCCACCGGCGATCGGCGTCGTCCGGAAGACCGTCGCGGACACGCAACTCGGCGGTTACCGGATTCCGGGCGGCACGCTAGTGTTCGTGAACATAGCGAACATTCATCGGCATCCCGAGTTCTGGGAGCAGCCCGATCATTTCCGTCCCGAGCGCTTTCTGGCCGGCAGTCCTGCGCCAAGCCACCGACTGGCATACATGCCCTTCGGCGCCGGGCCGCGCGTCTGTCTGGGCAATCATTTCGCGATGACAGAGGGGGCGTTGCTGTTGGCCCCACTCGCGCGGCAGTTCCGGCTCGATCCGGTTCCGGGGATTAGTGTGGAGCCTGAAATCGTGCTGGCCTTGCGGCCGAAGGGCGGGCTCAGGATGCGCCTGGAGCGGCGCTGAGCTAAGGAGGGCGTTGGAGAGCGGCGACCCGGGAAGCCGCCGCTGTGCTGGTGGGATTAGCGTCGAACGCCGTTCGACAAGCCCACCACACCGAAGGTGTTGACGAACTGGCCGGCGAAGGCCTCGCGGTCGCGGGTCAGTTGCACGTTGAAATCCGAGTCGATGTGCGGTCCGCCGTTGGGCACATCAAAGCCGAGGCTGATCGAGGCGGAGCAATTCTTGTTGACCGTGACCGGGCCGGTGACGGCGACGTCGAGGCCGTTGCTCATGACACACTGTCCCGTCGCGGTGCCGTCCTTGATCTTCAGCTCGCAACGCCCGGTGTGCTGGAAGCCGTCGCTGACCGCGGCCTGGTACATGACCCATTTGCCGCTGGCCGCCCAGGGGCCACAGCTGTCATCGTTGTTCGCATACGCCTGTGCCGTCAGGACGAGCCCGGCAGCGATCAACAGGATTTTACTTTTCATTAGGGTAAGCCTTGCTGTCTAGGTTTGATTTGCCGCGTCCCCGTTTGGGTCCCTGGCGTGCCTACCGTGACTGGGCGACGGCTGCGACCGGGGGTGGTCCGAGGAAGCTTTTTGAGGAAAGGGCATCCTGCCCCGCGGGACGTCCCGTCCCGGTCCATGCGACGCGCAATCGGTTCAGCGGCCCCCCAGTGTTAACCCGCTCAATGCGATGTGCGTACTGCGCGATCCGTGTCGCCGCAGGACCTAACGCAAGGCATGTGCCATTCCGGAATGCCGCGCAATTCGCGACCCGAAGTCGCCGCAAGACGCTGCGATGCGGCAAATCCCCTGGCGGGGTCCGGCAAATGCCGCGTTTGGTCGTGCATTGATGGTACGCCGCGTGACACCGGGTGTGCGGTGGCAGCTGCGGATCAATCGTGGTCGTGCCTATGGTGGGCGTCGGGGAAGTGGGGATGCGAGTGCGTCAGGGCTGCGTGCCGATGCGAGTGCGCATGTCGGGTTCCCGGGCGGACCGGTTCGTCGTGCTCGTGGTCGTGATGCGGATCGCCCGGGCTGTGGGTGTGCCAATGGCCGTGCTCCATCGGGTGGTGCTCGTGCCGATGGCTGTGATGCTCGGTCAGGTGCAGGCTCACGCCGAGCGCCATCAGTCCACCGGCCAGCAGCAGTGTCGGCGTGACCGGATCGCCCAGCAGTAGAACCGCGAGCGAGGCGCCGACGAAGGGCGCGATCGAGAAATAGGCGCCGGTCCGCGCCGAGCCCAGGTGCCGCAGAGCGATGACGAACAGCGTCAGACTCAGGCCATAACTCGCAAGCCCCAGCAGCACCGCGCCGACGAGATCCGGCCAGGCCGGTATCGCCGCGCCCGCGGTGACCGCCAGCGCCAGATTCGTCGTGCCCGCCGCCAGTCCCTTGGTCATCGCGATGAACGAGGCGTCGGCCAGAGCCACCTTGCGTGTCAGGTTATTGTCGAGGGCCCAGGCCAGGCACGCACCCAGTACCGCCATGGCCGGCAGCGCCGCGGGCAGGCGCGCCTCCCCCGGCCAGCTCAGCACCACGCTGCCGGCGACGATCGCCACCATCCCGAGCGCGATGCGCCGGTCAAGGTTCTCCTTGAACACGAACCAGGCGAGCAGGGCCGTGAACACGCCTTCGGTATTCAACAGCAGGGATGCGTCGGAGGCCGGCATGCCGAGCAGCCCCCACATCAGCAGCGAGGGCGCGATCACGCCTCCGGCCACGGTCGCCGCGGACAGCCAGAACCAGTCCGCGCGGGCGAGCCGCGGCATCGGGTTCCGGGTTAGCCCCCGCAGCACCACGAGGCCGATGCCGGAACCTACATACAGCAGCGCGGCCAGCAGCCACGAGTCGACTCGGTCGAGCAGCACCTTCGCCGCCGGCGTGCCCGCCCCGAACAGCAGCGCTGCGCCCAGGGCGGCAGCGATGCCGGCGCGGCGTTCGTTGAGGAATGTGGTCATTGGGTTCGTGTTCTTGAACGGGCTATTACGCGTCGAGTCGTTGGAGTTTCAGGCGAACTGCCACCGGCCTGCCGCTGTATGGCTATCCCTCGGACCACCCTGTCGCAGGTACTATAACGATCGGCAGTCACGGTCGGAATCCGGGGGGAGTGTGGCAGGAAAAGTCTACGTCTCGTATGCCTGGTCGGTGGAGCGGGAGAAGGGGATCGTCGAGAAGCTTGAGGCCGCCTGCCAGGCGCGCGGGATCGAGTTACTTCGCGACATCAATCAGATCCGCTACGGTAAGTCGATCCGCGAATTCATGGACCAGCTCTCCGCGGGTGATCACGTGGTGCTGGTCCTGAGTGAGCAGTACTTCAAATCCGAGCACTGCATGTATGAATTAAGGGAGATCGACAGCCACAGCCCGGACGCTGCGGCATTCCGACAACGCGTTCTGCCTATTGTCGTTGAAGGGACAAAGATCTATGAGCCGATTGATCGGATCCCCTACCTAAAACACTGGGAAGACAAGGCCGCTGAGCTCGAAGCCGGCCTTTCGAGCTTGAGTCGACGTCGAACAACGAACCTGAATGCTTCCCTGGATCTTTATCATGAATTTCGCGACAACGTCGACCGACTGCTGGGCGAACTGGTCGACATCAACGCGCTAACGGAGCCCGTTCATCTCGAAACGGATTTTGCGGCGCTGCTCGATCGCATCCGGCCAAAGGAAGAACCGGGTAAGCCAACCGCCATCACGCGTAACCGAAAGCCCGACGATCACTTCCAGGAATCGCTCCGGACGGAGGTTCGCGCTCTTCTTGAAACCCACGCACAACTGGCTGCCGCGATAAAGGAGTGCATCGCCAAGTTGCCAGGGCAAAAGGATTCCGGCGATTGGATAGCCTGGCTTTGGGAGCAGCCCATTGAACAGGTGGTCGACAGCGTTCTGCGTCCTGCAGCAATGAAAGTACTGACCGGCGCCAACGAGCTCAGTTACGAGTCCGACTGGAAGCAGGCTAAGCAGCTTTTCTACCGTCTCTTGATGCTGTCCGTCGATCCCCAATGGGTGAGACAGTCGGAAAATGATGAGCGCCCGGGCGACCTTCGCTTCGAATTGATCGTGCACACGCCGGGAGGTGTGGAGGTAGCAAGCGCGCGCTATCGTCAGCAAACGCTCGAACTGACTTTCGATCCGGGAACACCGGATGTTTACGGTCCGGGTGCGGTCAAGCCGCCGCCGTTCGAGACGGGCTGGAACGACGGTGATGCGATTCAGTGTCTGTTGACGGAGGTCTGGAACCGCGTATTCCCGAACCGGCGGACTACGCACCACTTGAATCCCCAACAGTTAAAGCAATTGCATAAATGGCTTTCCGATTGCGAGCATTTCCAGATGGGCCATTTCTACGTGCCGATAGATGTCGCAAACGACGGGCGATGGGGCCGCGCTGATCTTTACGACGGTCTGCTGAAGAGCCTCCCGAGTTTGACGATCATCTCTATTCGATCCGGCGGAGATCAATCGGTATTGCAGGTCTCGGACGAAGCGGTGTTCATGGTTTCGGTACTGGGCTTTCTACAGATTCCTGAATTACTGCGAAAAGGACAGAGTCACTAAATCGTCATGACCAAGACATCCGTCCCTGAAATCCCCATTGGCGCAGAGGTCCGCCTCGCCCAGCGAGGTTCGTTTCCCGAGTCCGTGCATATCTTCACCGAACAGGCGGCCTGGGCGATTCGAGCGGCCTTGGCGGCTCAGCGGCCGCTGTTGGTGCGGGGCGAGCCGGGAACCGGCAAGAGCCAGTTGGCGCGCGCCGCGGCCGAGGTGCTTGGGCGCCTGTTCGTAGCCGAGGTGGTCGATAGCCGCAGTGAAAGTCGCGATCTGCAATGGCGCTACGATGCCGTTGGCCGACTCGGCGACGCACAGGCACTGGGTGCGTCCGGGCTTTCATATGAGGAAGTTCGGCAACGACTCGAACCCGGCAATTACGTCAGTCCCGGGCCGCTTTGGTGGGTATTCGACTGGGACGCGGCGCTGGAACAGCATGCGCGAGGGGGCGGGCAATACGCGGCACCGCAACCGCCCGATGACTGGACGCCTGCCCTGGGAAGCGTGCTGCTGATCGACGAGATCGACAAGGCCGATGCGGATTTGCCGAACGGATTGCTCGAAACCCTGGGGAATGGCGCTTTCGGCGTGCCGTGGCGAAAAGAGCCGGTTGGAGCGCCCTCCGGCATTCCAACACCATTGGTCGTGATCACGACCAATGAGGAACGCGAGCTGCCCGCCGCCTTCGTGCGGCGCTGCCTGGTGTTGAATCTGCAGCTGCCCGAGGACAGGGAGGCACTGATCCAGGCGCTCGTCGAGCGCGGAAAGGCGCATTTCAAGGATACCTGTGCGGAGTCTGTTTACCGCACCGCAGCTGAGCAGCTTTGGGATGATCGACAACTGGCCGAAAACCAGGGCGTGATGCCGCCCGGTCAGGCCGAGTATCTCGACATGCTCCGGGTCGTCGTCACGATTGAACCGAACAAGCGGCGACAGAAGGCGCTCCTCGACCAGATCAGTGTGTTCGCGCTGAAGAAGCATCCGCCGCCGAAGGCATGAACGCCCGGCCGGCAATCAGTCCAGGCAAGTCTGGCCTCGGACGGGCCGATTTGCTGCGAGCGCTCGCGTCCGGCGGTCCCGATGTGCTGGAGGCCGCGGCATCGTTGCTGGGTTATGAGCGCGAGCCCGCGAAGCCTCCCCAGGACGATCGCGATGACGAAGGCCGAAATGCGGGTCCTGCGACCGGCGATCGTGAGACCTTGCCTCCACAGCCGGTTGTCGAAAACTGGCCCCGGCGGCCTCCTGCAAAGTTCTTTTATCTTGCGAGGCGCGAGGCCAAACCGGATGCAGAGATCGAGCAGGCTCGTGAGGGACCTGTCTGGCTCAAAACGGCCCGACGGCTGACGGAAGACGAGCGGCCAGCTCCGGAAATGATGCAGCCGCCGGCTCCGCTCCCTCTGACACGCTGGAGTCGCCTGTGGCCGTTCCTGCGCCGATCCCTTGGCCAAACGGCCACGACCCGACAACTCGACGTACCGCGTCTGGTCCGCGCCGTCACGCGTGGGCAGGTCCTGTCGCGAGTGCCGATGCACGAACGCCAGCGCTGGTGTCTCCGGATTTCGATTGTGGTCGATTACAGCCCTCGAACGATCCCGTTCTGGGACGATTTCAACCGCTTGTTGTCGGGCCTGGAGAAGCTGCATGGGGCCGCGGGCCTGGACGTTCATTGGCTTGATGGACCGCCCGGGCGCGAATTGCGTGTGCGAAGGGACGATCTACCTGGGCCCTGTCGCTGGACGGTTCCGGAGCCATCGACGCCGCTGCTGATCCTCAGCGACCTCGGCCAGATCGGCAACGATGCCGAAGTGCGCCGAGGCTGGCAGCGGCTGGGTATCCGGCTGCGCGCGGCAGGCTGCCGCCCGATCGTGCTCTGTCCGATCCCGGAGCCCGGCCAGGACCCGGTCTTGCGGCGCCTGTTTGCGGTTTATGAATGGGATGCTGCCAGCCGCTTCCTGCGGCCGGCACGCGCACCGCGCCGCGAGACACCCGTCTCCCGTGTTGAATCCACGGAGCGCCTGTTGGTTCTGGCATCGCCGTGCATTCGCGTCGAGCCGGCCTTGCTCCGCGCGTTGCGCGGTCTGCTGCCCGCCCATGAAGCCGCGGCGATCGACGAAGCGGAAGTCTGGCGGCATGAGGATGTGGTCTCCTCGACGCAGGGCTTCGGTTTCTCCAATCCGCGGGCAGTTGAGCGTTGGCAGACGGCGTTCAGAGCTTTGAACTCGCGCCTGCAGCAGCGGGTTGTCGACCTGTTGCTCCGTCATCACCAGCACCTGCCGGCATCGATCCGCTACCCAGAGTTGCTGACCTGCGAGCGGCTCGCACCGGGATCGGTGCCGGAGAAGATCCTGCAGGCGGCGCAGCGCTGGGCCCGAGACATCCTGAAGACCTGTGCCGCGGATGCCGTGCCCGCTGGGCTGCGAGACTGGTTGCGTCGCCATGTCGAACGTCAGCCGGATTCGGCTTGGGCCCGCAACGATGTGCTGGCTGCGCTATGGGCTTTGTCCAAGCGTGAGGCCGTTCGGGCCGGCGCGACGCTGGCCTATCCACCCGGTGTCACCGGGGAGCAGGTGGAGTACTTTCTGGGTGGGGACTCGGACGCTACGCGCCGGGTCGTGCTGGTTCAGCAGGGTCCCGGGCTTGTGCTGTGTGATTCCGACGTATCGGGCCCGGGGAGCCCCTACGGTCATTTCAGCCTGCGCGGGGATGCCGTAAGCGTGAAGGTCTGGTATGAGGCCGGCGCATCTCAAGCGTCTCGCGTGCCAGTTCCGCAACTGCCGCTTGTGGTAAACGAGACGCTCGCTGAGGCAGTGTCCATCGAAATCGATACGGGCATCGAGAAGCTGCTTATCCGGCACCAGGTCTGGCCATCCGTTGGCGAGATGGGACGCCAACAGTCCGGGCTCTACGTCGAGGTCCCCTGGCTGACCAAGCCCCAACGGCTGGTCTGGGAACCGCCGCGCGGCTCGACCTGGGATGACATCTCAAGGTCGAATGAAGGGGAGACCTTGGCGCACGATCCGAGCGGCCGTTGGGTCGGCGACGGGCCGGTCGGCTGGGACGAGATCGGCCTGTACGCGGATTTGACGGTGCAAGGGGTCACCCAGCGCTTCCGCTGGATCGCGCCCGGCACTTTCCGGATGGGTTCGCCGGCGGGTGAGCCGAAACGTTTAGTTTGGGAGATGCTGCACGAAGTCACGCTGACGCGTGGCTGCTGGCTGGCGGATACGGCCTGCACGCAGGCGCTGTGGCAGGCGGTGATGGGTGGGAATCCGAGTAGCTTCCGGGATGACCCGGAGAACCCGGTCGAGAACGTGTTCTGGGAGGATGTGCAAGGGTTCATTGCCCGCTTGAACGAACAAGCTGCTGGATTGAATGCCCGGCTGCCGACCGAGGCGGAATGGGAATACGCCTGCCGGGCCGGCACCGAAACGCCCTTCTCATTCGGCGACACGGTCACGCCGGAACAGGTCAACTACGACGGCAACCGCCCGTACGCTGGCGCTCCGATGGGGCTTTCCCGCGGAAAGACTGTGCCGGTGAAGGCGCTAGCGGCGAATCGCTGGGGGCTCTACCAGATGCACGGCAATGTGTGGGAATGGTGTGCGGACTGGTTTGGCGATTACCAGGAAGATTCGGTGGCCGACCCCACGGGCCCCGCTGAAGGCGCCACCCGCGTGTTGCGCGGCGGCTCTTGGGTCGGCAGCGCCAGGAACGCGCGTTCCGCGTTCCGCCGCGGCCCCGCTCCGGCCGCCCGCCTCGGCAGCCTCGGCTTCCGCTTTGCCCTGGGTCCGGCATCCCCGGAGCAGGCCGCGGAGCGGCAACCCGGCCGCGCGCCCGGCCAGGCCGCCGCGTCGGAGCGCCGCGGCGGTGCCGGAAAGCGCGCGCCAGGGCGCAAGACATCTACTTCGAAGAAGCGGTGATGGCCGCGTCGCTGTCCCTTGCATCGAACTTCCCCGCCCCGTTCCCCGCGGCCTGGGCCTCAGCCTGGGGCGAGGACGAGTACGGCCTGTGGATGACGCTGGAATACGGCGGCGCCGAACAGACCTTCCGCTGGATCGAGCCGGGGACGTTCCTGATGGGCTCGCCGGAGGACGAGCCGGAGCGGTCCGATGACGAAGTGCAGCACGAGGTCACGCTTACGCGCGGCTATTGGCTGGCGGACACCGCCTGCACCCAGGCCTTCTGGGTCGCCGTGATGGGTAAGAATCCGAGCCAGTTTCAGTCTGATCCCGAGAATCCGGTCGATACGGTCTCCTGGGATGCTGCGCAAACGTTCATCGCTCAACTGAACGGCGTGGTCGACGGGTTGAACGCCCGGTTGCCGACCGAGGCTGAGTGGGAATACGCCTGTCGGGCCGGCACCGCGACTCCCTTCTGGTTCGGTCACACGGTTACGCCCGAGTGGGTCAACTACCACGGGGAACTCCCTTATCCCGGTGCCTTGATGGGGCTGCATCGAAAGACAACCGTGCCGGTGAAGGCGCTACCGGCCAACGATTGGGGCTTGTACCAGATGCACGGCAACGTCTTTGAGTGGTGTGCCGACATTTTCGGTCCCTACCCATCGGGGCCAGAACGCGACCCGATCGGGCTGTCGGAGGGACCGGACCGAGTGTTGCGCGGCGGTTCTTTCTTCTCTGGAGCTGACGCTGCCCGTTCCGCTTACCGTTTACGTGCGCATGTGTCTTATCTGCTGGATGGTTTTGGCGTTCGCTTGGCGCTAGGTCCTTGGCATCCACCGGGCCGGTAGGCCAAAGCCGGCCGCCCGCACCGGGGCCTCCGGATCGAAATCTGCTGTGGGCAAATATTTGACGAAAGCGTGCACCCAGCGCACGAAATTCTATCCGCGCCCACGGAAAACGCAGGTCTCACAGGCACGGTGCACGCTTAAGGCTACGCCCAGTTGACCAGCGTCAAAGGCGCCTCGATTCGTTCGTAATGGCGGAGATTGTTGGTCACCAACACCGCGCCGGCTGACAGGGAATGAGCGGCGATCATCATGTTCATTTCACCGATGGGCTAGCCGGAGGAAACCCGTTGGCGGCGGATGTCGGCGTAATGGTCCGCGCCTCGGCGTCCCACGACAAGACGCGGACCAGTTTCAGGAATTGGCGCACCGCGAGTTGGAGGCGGTGGCTGGCCGGGAGTTGCTTCAGGCCGTACATGAGTTCCGCGCGGGTCACCGCCGAAACGCAGATCAGCGAGGGCAGGATCGCCATCAGCTACGCTTCGACCTCGGGAGAACGGCCCTTGCTCACCTAACTTGCGATGTCCGTATCCAGCATGTGCAACAGGCTCACGGTGCTTCGTCCCGGAATACCCTCTGCTCGATCGGGATCACGTTCATTGGCCGGTCCGCCATGAAGTCCTCGGGGACTTCGATGGCATGCAGCCTCTCGAAAAAGTCACCCCAGGTCTTTGCGCCGGGACGGGACGACAAGACCACATCGCCGGTCGTCTCGTCGCGCGTGGCGTAGACCTCCTCACCCTCGTAGCGAAATTCGGCGGGCAGGCGGACGGCTTGGCTGGCACCGTTCTTGAACAATTTGGCAATGCGTGTCTCGTGCATGGTGGGTCTCCCGTCTTCATGAATATATATTGCGGTATATATGCGCGGACGCCGGGTCGGAATCCCAGCTCTCATGCCTTGTGGCTACTTTGAAACGAGCCCTTCTCCGTAACCATTCACCCGCCCCCTCTGCTTGTCCGTGGGAGCGGGCCGGGAGGAAGAGACCGTCTGCGGAAGGGAAGCCGCAGTCGAGCCTCCAGGGACGGATTCACGGCGTGTCTCGGACTCCCGGCCCGCTCTCGCGAGGGGGGCGTGAACACTTACCCCTTCTCCGCGCGCCCTGCGCGCGCTACGGCCGCTGATCAGCCGGTCGGCGGTATCGCGTCCGGTGCCCACAAGTCCGAAAGCGCAAAGCTCACCGCCTCGAATGGCGGTAACTGCACTTGGTCATCATCCTTGAGCGCGGCGATCAGCATCCAGGCGTGTTCCCTGAGTTCGAACGCTTCGAGCGTGCGTGCGATGGGATCGACCAGCCACACATGCCCGACGCCATGGCGGGCATACAGCGGCAGCTTCAGCACGCGGTCCTTCTTGACGGTGCCGGGCGACAGAATCTCGCAAACCCAGTCGGGTACGACTTCGAAACGGTGATCGTCGGGCAAGTCCGGCATGCGCTCTCGCCGCCAGCCGGCCAGATCCGGCACGACGACTTCGGTGTCCCGCACGAAATGCAGTTCGGGTTCCGGCAGTATCCACCAGCCACCCGGTCCGCCCCGGCCGAAGCCGAACGGTCCGCCCAGATCCACGTTCAGGCCGGTCTGGGCCTGGGCGTGCTTCCCGGATGGTCGGGGTTGTGTATGCAACTCCCCGCCGATGATTTCGCCGGTCATGCCCTCGGGCAGTGCACACAGTCGCTCGTAAGCGGTGGGCGTTCGGTTTGGGACAGCCGCACTCATCGGGTTTGCTTCGGGGCTGATGCCATCGCGGGATTCTATCGCGTTTGGTCGGCGGTGGCCGCTGTCATGCAACGCCTAAAGCGCGCCGAGCGTGATGTGAGAGAACGCGTTGCATCGACGCGGGTCGTTCGAAGCCTCCGCATCCCCGGCGTCAAAGCTTTGAACGCGGGTTGGCAAGCCGTTGGACGCGGATCAGTCCTGCCCCAGCGGCGCAGGAAGCGATTGGGGTGCAATGTCGCGCATCCCCGGCGGTGATACCCTGTCCCGCCATCTGCCGCAAAGTCCTGCCGAGTCCCATGGACAACCCGATGCCTTCAGTTCCCCCATCCTCACCCGCTGCCCACATGCCCCGCGCGATCTGGATCCTCGGCTTCGTCAGCCTGCTGATGGACGTGTCGTCGGAGCTGATCCACAGCCTGCTGCCGGTGTTCCTGGTCACGACGCTCGGGGCCAGTGCGCTCGCGGTCGGAGTGATCGAAGGGCTGGGCGAGGCGACGGCGCTGATCGTCAAGGTGTTCTCGGGCGTGCTGTCGGATCGCTGGGGTCGCAGGAAGGGGCTGGCGGTGCTCGGCTACGGCCTCGGGGCGGTGTCGAAACCCTTGTTCGCGATTGCGGCCAGCGCCGACATGGTGTTGTTCGCGCGACTGAGCGACCGGATCGGCAAGGGCATTCGCGGCGCGCCCCGCGATGCGCTGGTCGCCGACATCGCGCCGCCGGAGTTGCGCGGCGCCGCGTTCGGCCTGCGGCAGTCGCTGGACACGGTCGGTGCGTTTCTCGGGCCGCTGCTGGCGATGGGACTGATGCTGCTGTGGGCGAACGATATCCGCGCGGTGTTCTGGGTCGCGATCATTCCCGGCTTGCTGTCGGTTGCGCTGCTGATCGGCGGCATCACCGAGCCTGAGCATCCAGCTGGCTCCGTGCGGACGAACCCCATCGTCCGGGATAGCCTCCGGCGTTTGCCGCGGGCTTACTGGGGCGTCGTCGCGGTCGGTGCGCTGTTCACACTGGCCCGGTTTTCGGAGGCCTTTCTGGTGCTTCGGGCAACCCAGGGCGGGCTGCCGCTGGCCTATACCCCGCTGGTGCTGGTCGCGATGAACGTGGTCTATTCGCTGTCCGCCTATCCCTTCGGGCGGCTGTCGGATCGGATGAGCCATCAGCGCTTGCTGCTGCTCGGTCTGGTCCTGTTGATGGCGGCCGACGCGGCCCTGGCGTACAGCCCGGCCTGGGGCTGGGTGTGGCTGGGCATATCGCTGTGGGGCCTGCACCTCGGGGTCACGCAAGGCCTGTTCGCGAAGCTGGTCGCCGACACGGCGCCCGCGGATTTACGCGGAACGGCTTACGGCTTCTTCAATCTGGTTGCCGGTGGCGCGATGCTGATCGCGAGCGTGCTGGCCGGCGTGCTCTGGGACCGGATCGGCGCGGTCGGCACCTTTTCGGCGGGTGCGGTGTTCTGCGCGCTGGCGGTCATCGTGCTGCTGGCCGGTCGCGGGCCGGTGCCGTCGAAACTTGCGTGAGGCGGCTGAGCGTCAAACCTGGGACGAGGCCTCAGCGAATGTTGCCGGCCGGTCGCATGTTCTCGTCCGACGCGCCGCCCGTTCGCCGTGAGAAGCGCAGCATGTCCATCTCGATGAACGCGAAAGCCAGTATCCACAGCAGCGCGTCGTAGGCATCCAGCCACTCGTCGCGCCAGACCCAGGCCAGCACCAGCAGGCCGAGTCCGCCGTACAGCAGCGCGGCGGTCGTCACGAAGAGCCGTTCGTTCATGATCACCAGATGCGGCCAGCGGACTTCGACTTCGAGCAAGGCAACCACCGCGATCCACAGTCCCGAATTGGTGACGTCCAGCCACGAGCCCTCGGCCGCAAAGGCGATGGCCGCAACAACCACGGCGGCCGCGGCGGTCAGCCGGACTGCGGGAATCACAGCGCGTAGGCGATCGGTAGCCGGTTGCCGGCGGCCCGAGGCTTCCCACTCGAACAGGAACAGCAAAAGCAGCCAGGCCGCCTCGTCGAGCGCACTGCTGGCGTCCGCGCGCGCCATATAGAATGCGGCGTTGAGCAGCAAGAGCGCGAAGATGGCGATTTTCAGGCCGGTGTACAGCATCGGGGGACAGAGTAAGGCAGGCCACGATACCCGGACGGCTTCTGACGGGGTCAGGCCGCTCGTGGTCATTTTAACGAAAGCGGTTCCAGTTGCCGCGCTGCACGATGGGCCGGACATTGGTTCGCTCGAGCGGAGCCGGTGCGCATGAGCAGCCGGTTTGCCATCGCGCTGTGGCTGGCGATGTTGGCCGGTTCCGGCTGGATGCTGTGGCGCGCGCCGCCGGTCAGCCAGGACCTCCTGTACTTCCTGCCGCGCAACCCGAGCACCGAGGAGCGAATTCTGGTCGATCAGTTGCGCAGCGGCTTTCCGTCGCGGCTGGTGCTGATCGCGCTGGCCGGTGCCGAGCCGGCCGAGCTGGCATCGGCCAGTGCCGCACTCGGCCGCGCATTGCGCAAGGCTCCCGAATTCGAACGGGTCCTCAATGGCGAGGCCGCGTGGTCGGACGCCGACACGCGCTTCGTCATGGAACACCGCTACTTGCTGAGTCCGGCCGTGGCGCCGGGCCATTTCGACCCCGATGCCTTGCGCGCAGCGCTGGAGGCGCGGCTCGCCGAACTCGGGACGACGTTGGGCCTGGCCACCAAACATCTGTTGGCGGGCGATCCGACCGGCGAGAGTCTCGCGATTTTTCGGCGTCTGCAGGGGCAGGCGCAGCCGGAGCGACGCCACGGCGTGTGGTTCGCCCGCGATGGCACCCGCGCGCTGCTGATCGCGCAGACACGGGCCGCCGGGTTCGACATGGATGCCCAAGGCCGGGCGGTTGACCGGATACGCCGCGCGTTCGCGGAACTCGCCAATCCGCCCTCCATGACGCTGGCGCTGAGCGGACCGGGGCCTTTCTCGGTCGAGATCAACGACACGATCACCCGCGACGCCGAGTTCATCTCGACGCTGACGATGATCGCGGTCAGCCTGTTCCTGTGGCGGGTCTACCGTTCGCTGCGCTTCGTGCTGCTGACGTTGCTGCCGCTGGGCTCCGGGGCGTTGGCCGGCATGGCGGCCGTCGCGGCCTACTCGGGCAACCTCAACGGGATCGTGCTCGGTTTCGGTTCGGCCCTGATTGGCTTCGCAAACGATTACCCCGTTCATCTATTCACCCACTTGAACGCCGGGGAACCGGTCGCCGCATCGATCCGGCGGGTCTGGCCGACCATTCGCCTGGGGGTGCTCGCGACGGTGGCCGGTTTCGGTGCGATGCTGTTCTCGGGCTTTCCGGGGCTCGTCGAACTCGGCGTGTTTTCGATTACCGGCCTGCTGGCCGCGGGTCTCGTCTGCCGTTGGGTGATGCCGGCATTCCTGTCCGGCGCGTTGAATCTGCCGCATTGGCCGGCCTTATTTGGGCTGCTCGACCGCGGCCGACAGGCGGGCTTGCGCGCCCTGCTTCCGCTGGGACTCGTAGTGCTTGCGGCGGTGAACGCGCGGCTCGCGATGCCGGTCTGGGACGACGATATCGCGCATCTGAGCCCGCTGTCCGAAAGCAGTCAGCGCTTCGATCAGGAACTGCGGGCCGAACTGCGGGCGCCCGAACTGAACCGGATCGCGCTGATCATCGGCCCGACAGCAGAAGACGTGCTGCGGCGGACCGAAGCCTTGTCCGGTCCATTGGATGAAATGGTTGGTGCGGGTTCGCTTACGGGGTACGACCTCGCTGCGCATTACCTGCCCAGTGCCGCGCGGCAGTTGGAACGCCGGGCAGTTCTGCCGGACCCGGGCCAACTGCGCCGTGACCTGAGTGTTGCCGCGCGTGGGCTGCCGTTCAGGCCCGGCAGTTTCGAGCCTTTCGTGGCAGCCGTCACCGCAGCGCGCAATCAGTCGCCATTGGAGCTGGCCGATCTGCGCGAGACGTCGCTGGGTTTGCCGCTGGAACCGCTGTTGTTTCCTTTCGAGGCGCAGTGGGTCGGGCTCGTCACGCTGGGCGAGTCTACGGCGCCGGGCCGGCTGGCCGAGGCCGTCGCGGCTGCGGGCGGACGGCTCGTCGATCTGCGCGAGGAATCGACCCGGCTGATTACCCGTTACCGCGAGGAAACTCTGGCGATGTTGTCACTCGGTGGGCTCGTGATCGTACTGCTGCTCCGCGCCGGTCTCGGTGCCTGGAGCGCGGCTTTGCGGGTTGTGCTGCCGATGGGTCTGGCGCTGGTGTTCACCGGCACCCTGATCCGGGTCGTCAGCGGCGGACTGTCGCTGTTTCACCTGGTCTCGCTGCTGCTGGTCATGGGCCTGGCGATGGACTACGGCCTGTTCTTCAACCGCCCGCCGGCCGACCGCGAGGAGCATCGCCGCACGCAGTTCTCGCTGCTGGTCTGCACGATGACGACGCTGTTGCCCTTCGGGCTGCTGGCGCTGTCGCAGACGCCGGTGTTGCGGGCAATAGGGCTCACGGTCAGCGTCGGTGCTGCCAGCGCCTTCGTGCTGGCGGCCTGGCTCGCGAAGCCGCAGCAGGCTTCCGGGACCTGACCCGGGCGCGCCCTTTCCCCTCTTCGCCCAATCGTCGCGTGCCGGCTTGTTTGCTTCCAAGCGCGGCTGGGCGAGCCTCGCAAGCCCACCAAGCTACCCCGACTTGCCACTGCCGGTCTATGGGAAGTCCTACGCATTGACCCACTCCGCGTGCGCGATTAGAAGAATGTTCAGGGGGAATCGCGTCCGGCGTGACGGCGGGCGCGCCGCCGGGCACAAGAGGGACTCGCCATGACTACGATGAAATGCCTTGCCAGCGGCTTGATGGTGCTGACGGCGCTGGTGTTGTCCGGCTGTGCCTCCGCGCCAGTAACGGTCGCGCCCATGCCGCCGGCCAAGTATCGCGTGATGGCCAAGGCCACGGGCAAGGCCTGCGGCTCGATCGGCATCCTGGGGACGGCCTATTACGTGATCCCGATGGGACTGAATTCCCGCGTGGAGCGCGCTTACCAGTTGGCGGTCCAGTCGGTTCCGGGCGCGACCGCCCTGATCAACGTCGAACTTCAGGATGATTGGTTCTGGTGGTTGCTGGCGACGACACGCTGCACCACGATTTCCGGGGACGCGATCAAGGAGGAGCGGCGATGAACACCGTGATCCGCAGCCTGATGGCAAGCCTTTTGGTTGTGATGCTGGCCGGATGTGCCGGAGACCCCGTCAAGATCGCCAGCGTGACCGATGTCAGCAAGATCGACCGGACACAGGGCCGGCGAATCACCGCGGAGGCCGGCGGATTTCAGCTGCTGCTGGTGATTCCGATCAATGTGAATTCACGGCAGCGTCGCGCCTATGAGGAGCTGCTACAGGAAGCAGCCGGCGACGAGATTGCCGACGTCAAGGTGACCGAACAGTGGGCGTACGGTTTCGTCGGCACGACCTACTGGACGGTCATGGAGGCTACCGCCTATCCGCGGAAGCATGAGGTCCGGCCCCGCTGAGTGTGCGCGTCCCCCGGCGTCGTCGGGACGCAGCCGGGGCCGCGGGCGCATCGTGGGGCGCGATCTGTGCCGCCGTCTGGTCGTTTTCCCTGGGATCGAGGTGTTGCGCGACCCGGGATTTACCACAGGCCGGAGAACGGCTTCGCGCCCCCGGGCCTCAGAACATCACGCTCTTGTCGCGCTCCAGCACGGCCGCGATGTAGTCCGGCATGCCCTTGATGGTCGAACCGGCCACGAGGTCCGCGTCGCCGACCTGGCGTGCCACGGCGCAGGCGCCGCAGACCCAGATCGGGATGCCGGCGGCCTGTACCGCGGCCAGCAGGTCCTTCAACGGTGTCAGGTTCACGCCCGTGACATGGTCGGCGACGCCTTTGCGTGCCAGGACCACGGCTTCGTTCCAAAGCCACAGCACGACATCGTGCCCTTGCTCCTTGGCCGCTTTCGCGGCGATGAACGGTAGCGTGGCCATCGTCGGGTCGTCAGTGCCGTGGCTACCGGAAATGATGAAAGTCTTCATATTGCCTCCGTGTTGTGGGCTCATCAGGGATTGATGATACTCCACCTCGTCGTGTCGTCCATCCGCAAACAGCCGGCATCGTAATCCCCGGTCAGCGAGCGGCGCGCAGCGCGGGGTTCTCCAGGAACTGGACCCCCGGCACATCCTCATGCGCGGCTCGGACCAGCGCCAGGGCAACCTGGGTGGCGGAAACCGGCTTCCACCGCTCCGGCAGGAGCCATGCCAGCCGTTTGCCGAGTTCTTCCCCGAAGCGCATCGAGCTGCGCTCCCCGATCAGCAGGGACGGTCGCGCAATCGTGACCGAGGGATAACCGAGTCGAACCACGGCCTCTTCCAGCTCGCCCTTGACCCGGTTGTAGAAGAACCGCGACCCGGCATCGGCCCCGGCGGCGCTGACCAGCAACAGGTGCCGGGCGCCCGCGGCACGCGCCGCTTCGGCCACGCGCAGCGTGTAGTCGAAATCGACTCGCCGGAAGGACTCGCGTGAGCCGGCGTCGCGCAGGGTCGTGCCCAGTGCGCAGAAGACGAGATCCACGCGGAAGGCTGCGCTGCTCGCGTCGAGGTGTTCGTAATCGACGAGACAGTCGTGAACCCGCGGCACTGCCGCGGCATCCGGACGGCTGCGGCGCACCAGCGCCCGCACCTCCGCGACGGTTTCGTCGGCGGCCAGCAATCTGACGCATTCGCGCCCGACGATCCCGGTCGAACCGGCGACGAGTGCGGTGGTGTGTAGGTGGGCAGCTGACGGCATGGTTTGTGATCGCGTGCAGGCGATTGAGGTCGTTGGTGGAGGCGAAGCAGTTGGACCCGAATCCGGAATCAGGCGCGGGGCGGCGGCGCGGAATAGCGCGCGTCGCCGAAGCCGAGCAGCGGAAAAAACACGAACGGCAACAGCAGCAGACCCAGCAGGTAAGGCCACTCCTTCCCGAAGCGCTGGGCGAGCTTCAGATACAGAAAGCCCGTAGCGAACACGTTGACCACCGGTGTCAGCGACAACACCAGCAGCCACCAGGGCTGTCCGGTGATCTGCGTCAGCACGTAGATGTTGTAGATGGGGATGATGGCTTCCCAGCCTTCGCGGCCGGCTTTCTCGAAAACCTGCCAGGCGCCGGCGAGGGTGATGATGATCAGCAGTATGCCTATGGAATCCGACATGGCGGGTGCTCGGCGTATCGGTTGCGGAACGATACGGTTAACGATACCCGACGGGCGCGGCTGAGCTCAAGGCAAAGGCCGGCTGGCCGACGCCGCCTGAAGCCCTCCGTCGCCACGCCGATCCGGTGCCGGAACGACCTTACGCCGTCCAAGTCCTGCGACAGCCGCGTTGCCGACTTAAGGGCTGGCAGACGCAGCGAAACGGCGCCGCGCTGTTTCCTTTGGGAATGGACCCGTTATCATCGTCCCTGCCGAGTGCGCGTCCGCATGACGAATCTGCAACCCATTACAGGAGGTGAACGATGAAAGAGACAGCTGCAACGGCAGGCCAGGTCGCGAGCATGGTGTCGGGCGTCGAGGCGATCGAGATCAAGGCCACCGTGGCCGAACATCAGATCGACGCCGCGCTCGCGCATTATCGTCTGACCGTCGACAACGACGAGGAACGGTACATTTATTTCTTCGACACGCCGGGGTTGACGCTGTTGGAGGACGGGATCATCGCCCGCGCCCGGCGCATCGTCGGCGACGAACACGACAGTACGATCAAGTTCCGGCCGGTCGTGCCGGCCGAGATCCCGGCCAAGTGGTGCAAACACCGGGGCTTCAAGATCGAGGCCGATGCCAGCGAGAAGGGCGTGGTCAAGTCGGCGTCGTTCACGATGCCGGTCGAGAAGGGCCTGATCAAAAAGGTTGCCAGCGGCGACAAATCGATTGCCAAGCTGTTCAGCAAGGAGCAGGAGCGCTTTCTGACGGATATGGCGGACCGCAAGATCGATTACGACGCGCTGAGCGTGCTGGGGCCGCTGAAGGCCCATCGGTGGCAATTCATGGATCCCGGCTGCCCGTGGGAGATCACCGCCGAATTGTGGAAGCGCGACGATGGCGACCGGTTGATGGAACTGTCCATCAAGGCGTCGATCGTGCAGGCTGCGGCGGCGATCGGCGGTTTCCGGGCGTTCATTGCCGAGGTTGGCGCGCAGCAAGACGCCGACGAGCAGAGCAAGACCCGCTGGGCGCTCGACTACTACGCCAGCCGGCTCAAACCATGAGACGGTGCCGGTGGCAGCGGCGCTCGGGCGGCGCAAGTCGCCAGCGGCCCGGCGCCCGGCTCCGCTGACCCCTGCCGGTTGCGAACGGAATGGCCGATCGCCTCAGACTCGCCCGGACAGCGATCGGCGCCTATCCCCTGCCGGCTGGCGTGCCGCGACCCGATGCGGGAACCTATCGCGAGATCAATGCCGTCCTGCGGCGCCATTTGCCGCCCACCGTCGTCAGCGTGCTGGCCGAACCGGTCGAGAACGCCGCAGCGGGCTATGTCGACTGGTTTACGTCTCTGGCAGGTCAACCGGTCCCGCTGCGGACGCTGACTGGCCCGGCGCGGACAAGAGCCGACAAGCTGCTCGGTGACCGGCTGCAGGCGATACGGACGCTGGCGGCGCGTCGCGCGGTGATCCGGTCCGAGGCGCTGTCCCAGATGCTCCGTCAGGCCACGACCTATCCGTCGGACGACGCGATCTATGTCGTCGACGGACAGCCGGTCGTCACGTTCTGGGGTTACGGTGAGCCGCCACCGGACGCCGCGGCGCCGGCCAGGATTGAGGCGCCCCGGGCGCCACGAACGCGGCTTTGGCTGCTCACCCTGCTAGCCGGCACCTTGCTGGCCGCATTGGCCGGGGCGGCCTGGTACTTCGGTTTGCTCGATCGGCTGTTCGATAGGACCGACTACGCCGCGCTCCTCGCGGAAGACCGTCGGCAGGGCGAACAGCTGCGCCGCGATTTGCTGCAGCGTGAACGGCAGTTGGCCGAAGCCCTGCGCACCTGTGCGCTGCAGACCTCGCTCGAGGGTTTGCATAGCGAAGGAACCGTGCTGTCGAAGCAACTCGCCGAGTTGCGGGAGCAGGTCCGGAACCGAGTCGTTTTTTGCGCGGCCCAGGCCGAAACCATGCGATTGCAGACGGAAGCCCGCGAGCTGGCGGCAAGATTGCAGGAATTGCGCGCGAACCTGGCCAAGCGTGTCTCGGCGTGTCGCGATCAGGCCTTGGTCGAAGCCCGTGCGGAGCAGCGGCGCCTGCAGGCGAAACTCAAGAGCTTACGGGCGCGGCTGAAGGATCAGCGGGAAGCCTGCAACCGGCCGCCTCCGCCACCCAAGCCGGAACCAGTCAAGCCGCCCCCGAGCAAGCCGCCACCGCCGGAAGCGGTCCCAGTCAAGCCACCGGCGTCGGAGCCTAAGCCGCCTCCAACCCCGGCGGCGCCAGCCGCGCCCGCGCCGCCGCCCCCACCACCGCCGGAAGCCAAGGCCGGCGCGTTGCCGCCTTGTCCGGGCGAACGTCCGCCCGAGGATGCGCCCGATGTGGCCATCGTGCTGGATGCCTCCGGCAGCATGCGGACGCCGGAGGTGCTCGACAGCGCCAGCGCGGCTGCGGTCACGGCGTTCGAGAGCTGCGTCGCCGTGATGGGTCCGCTGATGTGCGCTCCCTTCGCCGCGGCGTATGAAATGGTCATGCAGACCGCGCACGGGCCGACCCGGCTGCAGTCGGCGCAACAGTCGGTTACCAGCGTCGTTCAGTCGCTGCCGGCGGATGTCGACGTGGCGCTCGCGGTGCTGGAGGACTGCCCGCGTGCGACCGACTACGGCTTGTTCGAGAACGCCCAGCGCCGCCGCTTGTTGCAGACGGTGCACGGGCTGACGCCGCGCCAGGGCACTCCGCTCGCGGACGGACTGCTGCAGGCGGCTCGCCGGGTCGATGGTGTCCGTGCGCCGGCCGTCATGGTCGTCGTCTCGGACGGGAAGGACAGTTGCGGCGGCAATCCGTGTGCGGCCGCGGCCTCGCTGAAGGCCGCCAAGCCCAAGTTGAAGATCAATGTGGTCGACATCGTCGGTGATGGCGCGGTGAACTGCATCGCGAACCTGACCGGGGGCGATGTGTTGACACCCCGCTCCGGCATGAATCTGGATCAACTGGTCAAGCGCGCCGCGAGCGACGCCGAGAAGCCGGCGCATTGCAAATGAACACGGGCGACATGGAGCGAGGCAAGATCTCGGTGCCGCCAGGGGCTGGCGCGGTTCGCGGTGATCGGCCCATGCCGTGTGAACCGGAGTCACCGCGATGACGCGCTGCCGGATTGCCCGCACGGCAGCCGATGCCTATGCCTTGCCGGCCGGGGTCAAGGTGCCGGACCCGGCCATGTTCAAACGGCTGCACGGCCTGATCCGCCGTTATCTGTCGCTCGCGGTCGCGAATGTGTTGGCCGAACCGGTTCCGTTCGCTGACGGCAGCCAGCTGGACTGGTTCACGCCGCTGGGCGGTCAGCCCGAGCGCTTGCTGGATCTCCCCGAGCCCGAGCTGCCACGGGTCCGCCGGGTGCTCGACACCCGGCTGGAAGCGATCCGGGAACTGGCGCGCCGTTTACCCGAACTCGACCCGGAATGCACCGACGCGCCGGCCTTGCTGCAGGCGACCGCATTCCCGGGCGACGACGCGATCTATGTCGTCGGCGGTCAGCCCGTCGTGATTTTCTGGGCTTATGGTGTGCTGCCGCGATTCGAACCTGACGCGGGCGCCGCTGTGTCTGCGCCCGGCCGTCGTGCCCGCTGGACGGTTGTTGCGGCGGCCGTGCTGTTGCTGCTCGGTGTCGCCGGGTGGGCAGCGTTCCATTTCTCGCTGCTGCGCTGGCCGCCGTGGGGGCCCGATTATGTCGCGTTGCTCAAGGCCGAACGCGCGGAGGGCGAGCGCCTCCGACGCGAACTGATCGAGCGGCACAGTGCGCTAGCCGCGAGTCTCGGGCACTGCGCGCTGCAGGATCAGGTCGCCACGTTGCAGCGGGAACGCGAGTTGTTGGTAGGGCGGCGGGACGAATTGGCCGCGCAGCTCGGGCGACTGATTCAGAGCTGTAAGACGCCGTAATCGAACCGGCGCCGGCAAATGCGCCGATTTGACCGGGGCTGGTCATTTCTGATCGGTTAGCGTATATATTTTTGTGTTTACAAAATGGGAGCAGCACCTATGGCAACTTCCACTGCGAAAGTCTTCACGAGCGGCAACAGTCAGGCGATTCGTCTACCCAAGGAATTTCGCCTGGATGCAAAAGAGGTCTTCATTAGTCGCTCCGGCGACAGTCTGATACTGACGCCGCGGATGCTGTCTTGGGAAGGGTTTACCGAAGGCCTAAGCGGCTTCAGCGATGACTTCGAGATCACCGAGGAACTGGCTGCCGACACGCCCCGGAAATCCCTGGAATGATCCATTACATGCTCGAGACCAATGTGTGTATCGGCGTCATCAATGGGAGTCCGCCAACTCTTCGGAACCGTCTGTTAGGAATGCCGCCGGAAACGGTGACGATTTCGCAGATCGTCCGCTATGAACTCGAATTCGGGGTGTGTAATTCCCGGCAACAGCAGAGGAACCGAGCCAATCTGACGCACTTCCTCAAGTATGTGCAGGTGCTGGATTGGAGCGACGAGCAATCCATCGAGGCAGCTGAGATTCGCTGCGCGCTGGCGCGGAAGGGTCAGCCGATTGGCCATTACGACATACTGATCGCCGCCCATGCTCGATCACTCGCTGCCGTTCTGGTGACTCACAACACCCACGAGTTCGGACGGGTGGAAGGATTGCAGTTGGAGGACTGGGAGTTGCCGTGAACCCGCCGATACGAAGGCAGCTATCTGGTGGTGCCCAGCCGTCTCGGCTATCGCGGCTGCGTGCGGGATCTACACGTAGCGTAATCGTTTAGACCTCGCTGGTTGCCGGAGCGGACCGGGGCGCCGAGACACGCCGTGAATACCTCCCTGTAGGCTCGGCTGCGGGTTCCCTCCCGCAGACGGTCTCGGCGCCCCAGTCCCACACCTGCTGCCGGTCAAGAGGGGAATGGTTACCCGGCACCGGTGGGCCTGAAGCGTCCGCAGCCGGGCACCAATACGACTTTGCTACAATCCGGACAGCGCCGTTCCGCCCGCAGGCGCCGTGACACGCAGGGCCGTGCACCCGGGCGCCATCGTAGCCGACGAGGGATTTCAGGAAGCGAACATGGCTGGCGCGTTGCTCAGATCCGGCAATGTCAAGCAGTACAAGCCGCTCGGTGCGACCGGCAACCCGGTCTACCGTGCCGCTTCGCAGCTCCGCGCCGCGATACGCCGGCAACTCGGGGCGGATTTCGCCGAGTTATTCGCGATTCCGCAGCAGGACGACAAGGGCGACACGATCGACTGGTATGCGCCGCGCGAAGGCAGCGTCGTGCCGTGGACGGCCGCGACGACCGCCGAACGCGAGGACGCGAAAGCCTGCCTGCTCGCGGCCCAGCGCGAACTGAGCGCGAAGAGCCGCCTCCTGCAGGACGCCGACAACAGCGAGCAACAGGTCTTCGGTCGGTTGCTGGAACTCGCGACCCGGATTCCGGGCGAGGACCATGTCTATCTGGTCGACGGCCGGCCCGTCATGACGTTCTGGGGCTTCGTCGAGCGCGATGCGCCGGACTACCAGGACGTGCTGGCGATGCTGGACGTCGGCGGCGATGCCGCTAATGCCGCCGTCGGCGCGGAGACGGCCGAGACAGTGGTGGACGATGCGGAGCACAGTACCTCGCGTTTCCGCTGGTGGCGCTGGCCGTGGTGGCTGCTGTTGTTGCTCGGACTGTTGCTGCTCAGCGCGCTGTTGTTCGGCCTCAGGGGCTGCATCCCGGCGTGGGTCCCCGGCGCTGAGCTGATCGCGCCGGTCGCGGACAAACCGGCAGTCCTGCCCGATGAAGCCGCGGAGCCGGCCCCGGAGCAGCCCGACGGGGCTGAGCTACCGGTCGACACCGCCCCCGATGAGACCGTCATCGACGAGATCCATCGCAGTGGCGTGATCGACCGGTCCATGACCGGGTCCACTGTCGTCGATCGAACCGGCGAGGCGACGGAGTCCGAGCGCACAGAAGGCGAGGCCGAACAGGACGGAGCGGAGGCCGTGACGCCGGGCGGGGATGAGCCCGCACCACCCCAGACGCCGGCCGAGAAGGGCGCCGAACCGCCGAACTCCGAGCAGCCCGGTGAGGCCCAGAAGCCCGCCGAGGAGCCGCCGGGCGATCCCGCCGGCAAGCAGGATACGCCCGCGAATGACAAATCGGCGAAGGAGACCTCGCCGAAGGTGCCTGGCCCAGGCGGCGCGGGCGGCCCCGACGGGGCTGCCGGTGCGCCGCTGACGATCCCCAAGGATGCGGCCAAAACGGGTTCGACCGATTTCATGAACGGCCGCTGGCAGTCGGTGACCGGTCTTCAGGACGCCGACGGCAACCCGGTCCGGCTGGAGTACGAGTTCGCCAAGGGGCAGGGGACGGCCAGGCTGCGGCATCGCGCGGGCGGCAAGGAACAGGAATGTAGCGCGGCCGTGCGTTCCTCGTTCAGGGGCTCGAAGCTGATGATCGAACAGGCCGACGACATCCGCTGCCCCGATGGCACCCGCTTCCAGCGCTCCGCCGTCGAGTGTGCGACGAACCCGCAGGGACGCGCCGAATGCCAGGGCAGGAACCAGGACGGTTCCGCGTATCAGGTCCGGATCAACAAGCAGTGATGCGAGCGCGCGAGGATTTCCCGAGATGTTGAGCGAGCTGGTCGAATTCTCGGACAACGCGACGCTGATCATGCGCAGCGGCGTCCAGTTCCTGGATTTCGGGCTGTCGGTCGATCTGCGCAAGGAACCGCCCGGTGAATTCGCGCTGCAGAGCAGCCAGCAGTCGCTGGCCCGGCTGGAATGGGACGAGCGGCGCGAACGCTTCGTGCATCCGGCCGATCCCGGCGCCGTCGTCAAGCCTCGCTTCAGCGCCAGCGTCGACGATTCGCTGAAATTACTGGACGGCTGCTGGGTGCCGCTGCCGTTCCTGCGCGCGGGTGCGCAGCGCCGTTTCGACGACGGTCCGACGACCTGGGCGCGTGGCCGCATCGTCCGGCTCGCGGCCGGTGATGACCTGCGCGGCCACACCCACCGGCTGACGCTGGCCTTCGATACCAACGTGCTGGACCGCGGCGACGACACGGCCTATCTGGCGCCGACCCCAGCGGACGTGCAGACCGGCGCGAGCTTCCAGTTGGCCTATCGGGCGCACGAGTGCCCGTGGTTCCCGGAACAGCCCTGGGTCGATGAATGGCTGCGCGAGGTCTACCGTGACGAGGCCGCGCGGCGCCTGCGGATTCCGGCCGAGGACATCGAGACCGAACTGGAGCAGTTCGCGCACCATGCCCACTATCTGAACTTCCTGACGCTGATCGCGACCCGGCTCCGCCTGCCGCAGATCCGCGTGCGCAGCAATGCGGCGGACGACGTCTACGCGCCGATCCCGGTCGATCTGGTGCTGGACGTCGGCAACAGTCGCACCTGCGGCATCCTGATCGAAGAACATCCGCAGCAGCACGACGGGCTGAAGAACCGCTACGAGCTGACGATTCGCGACCTGTCCGAGCCGCACAAGGTCTATCAGGAACCCTTCGAGAGCCGCGTCGAGTTCGCCCAGGCCCTGCTCGGCAAGGAACATCTGGCCTGCAAGGGCGGCCGCAACGATGCCTTCGTCTGGCCGACGATCGCGCGCGTCGGGCGCGAGGCCGCGCGGCTGGCCAACCATCGCCGCGGCACGGAAGGCTCGACCGGGCTGTCCAGCCCGAAGCGTTACCTGTGGGACGACGATCGCTACGAACCGGGTTGGCGCTTCAATGTCGCGTTCAACCAGGAAGACATCGAACCGCATGCGACCGGCGCGCCGTACAGCAATCTGATCAATGAGCGTGGCGAAGCCCTGCACGAACTGCCCGAAGACGAGCGCATGCCGGTATTCGTGCCGAAATACTCGCGCAGCTCGCTGATGACGTTCCTGTTGTCCGAGATCCTGGTGCACGCGCTCGGCCAGATCAACAGCCCGGCGCAGCGCATCAAGCAGGGCGATCCGGAAAAGCCGCGGCATCTGCGTTCGATCATCATCACGGTGCCGCCGTCGATGCCGAAACCCGAGCGCCGGATCTTTGCGCGGCGGCTGCAGGCGGCCATGGGTTTGGTCTGGAAGGCGCTGGGCTGGCACCCGGAGGACGATGCGATTGACGCGATCGATGCCGCCGGCGCGTCGACCGCCTGGCCGCCGTTCCCGGCGATCCACACCGACTGGGACGAGGCGACCAGCGCCCAGGCGGTGTACCTGTTCAGCGAGATCCACGAGCATTTCGGCGGGCGTCCGGAGGACTTCTTTCGGCTGCTGCGCCGGCGCGACTCGTCGGGGGCCGGGCAGGCGATCACGCTCGCGTCGATCGACATCGGCGGCGGCACGACCGATCTGGTGGTCGCGGACTACCGCCTCGACCACGGACAGGGCGCGAACGTCTACATCCTGCCGGAGCAGCGCTTCCGCGACGGCTTCAAGATCGCCGGCGACGATCTGCTGCTGGAAGTGATCCAGAAGATGGTCGTGCCGGCCATCGAGGCGGCGCTGCGCGATTACGGCGTCGCCGACCCGCCGGCGCTACTTTCGCAGTTGATCGGCGCCGAGACGCTGTCGGTGCAGGATCGCACCTCGCGCCAGCGGCTCGCGCTGGAGGTGTTCTATCCGCTCGGCCTGAAGCTGCTGCATGCCTATGAGCGTTTCGATCCGACCCAGCCGACCGAGCCGCGGGTGCTGAAGATCGGCGAGGCCTTGAGCGCCGCGGAGCGGCCGTCGGACCACGTCGTCGCGCATTTCGCGCTCGGCGTGCGGCGGGCCGTCGGGCCGCGCGACGCCGATTTCGACCTGCTCGCGGTGCCGGTCGCATTCGATCTGCACCGGCTGCACCGGCTGTTCCTCGAGGACCAGTTCGAGCTGTGCAAGACCATCCGCGCCTTGTGCGAGATCGTCCATCTGTACCATTGCGACGTGCTGCTGCTGAGCGGACGCCCGTCGTGCATGCCCGGCGTGCTGGCGCTGTTCCGGCGGCTGTTGCCGCTGCCGCCCGATCGGATCGTGCCCTTGCACGGCTATCGCGCCGGCGTTTGGTACCCGTTCCACCGTGACGGGCGGATCAGCGACCCCAAGACCACCGCCGTCGTTGGCGCGATGATCTGCAAGGTGGGCGGTGCGCGGCGCATCCCGAACTTCAATTTCCTGGCGCACGCGTTCAAGGTCTATTCGACGGTGCGGCAGCTCGGGCTGATCGACCAAAACCTGGTGCTGCGGAATGCCGACGTGTACTACCGCGACATCAATCTGGACGACGAGGAATACGAGTTGCCCGAGACGCCGTTCGAGGTCCGCGCCCGCATGATTCTCGGCTTCCGGCAACTTGCGTCAGAGCGCTGGCCGGCGACGCCGCTGTATGTCGTGGATCTCAGCGACAAGGCCAAACGCATGCTGGCGGATGTCGACCGCAGCGCGCCCGCGGTCATCGAGGTGGGCCTGAAACTCGATCAGCGGCGCGGCTCGGGGCCCGAGAGTTTCAGCGTCGCCTCGGCCGTGACCAGTTACGGCACCGCGCTGAATCCGGCGCGCGACGTGCTGCTGAAGCTGAATACGCTGACCACGGTCGGCATCGGCGAAAGCAGCTACTGGCTGGATACCGGCAGTATTCTCCGGTGAGGACATCGCAGTGACGACCTGGGACGATCGAAACCTCTCCGCGCAATGTGCAGCCCTGTACGACGGTGCCGGGTCCGCGCTGGACTGGGTGGCCGCGGTGCGCGGCAATTCGCAGCGTCTGGACCGCGAGGCGGATGGGCTGAACGAGACCTTGCGGCGCTCGCGCAACCTGGCGCGCCGTCTCGGTGCCGCGGCGCAGCGGCCGTTCTCGGCCGGGGTGTTCGGCATGTCCCAAGCCGGCAAGTCGTATCTGATCTCGTCGCTGGCGCGCGCCGCCGACGGGCGGCTGCAAACGCTCCTGGACGGGCAGCGCGTCGATTTCATCGGGCACCTGAATCCGCCGGGCGGCGGCAAGGAGGCGACCGGGCTCGTGACTCGCTTCACGCGCCGGCCGGGCAGCGCACCGGCGGGGCATCCTGTCGAGCTGACGCTGTTCTCCGAGGCCGACCTCGTCAAGATTCTCGGCAACAGTTTCTTCAACGACTTCGATCGGGAGCGTGTCGCTTTCGATACCGATCAGGACTCGCTCCGAGCCTTGCTGGCCCAGGTCGAACGCTTCCGTCAGCCGGCGCCGACCGGCGGGCTCGACGGCGACGCCGTCGTCGACCTGATCGACTATTTCGAGCGGCGCTACGGGAAGTCGTTCGCGCCGCTGCGCAGCGATTACTGGCCGCGCGTGCTCGAACTCGCGCCGTATCTCGCGGCGGAGCACCGCGCCGAGCTGTTGTCGGTGTTGTGGGGCCGGATACCGGATCTGACCCGGGCCTACTTGACGCTGCGGAATGCCTTGCAGCAGCTCGCGCATGCCGGCGTCGTGTACGCGCCGCTCGAAGCCCTGGTCGCGGGTGCCGGCGATACGCTGTCCTGGCGCCCGGACAGCATCCTGAATGTCGACGTTCTTGACCGGCTCGGGCGAGCCGACTCCGAGACGATCGCCGTGCGGCCGGCCGCGGAGGGCCAGGTGTTGGGCGAGGTCCGGATCGCGCGCCCGGTGCTGGCGGCGCTGACCGCCGAAATCCGTTTCGAGCTGGCGGACAGCCCGGTGATCGATCTGCTCGAGGAGATCGATCTGCTGGATTTTCCCGGTTACCGCGGCCGGCTCGAGATCGGCGATCTCGACGAAGTGCGGAAGCAGCTGAAACGCGACGATGTGGACCCGGTCGGTCAGTTGATCCTGCGCGCGAAGGTCGCCTACCTGTTCGAGCGCTACACCGAAGATCAGGAAATGAACGTGCTGCTGATGTGCACGCGTTGCGACAGCCAGATCGAGGTGACCTCGCTCGCGCCGGCTTTGTCGACCTGGGTCCACAGCACGCAGGGCGAGAGTCCCGCGCTGCGCGGCACGCGGCCACCCGGGCTGGTCTGGGTCATCACGCAGCTCGACCGGCGGCTCGAACCCAAGCCCGGCCAGACCGTCGCCCAGCAGCAGCAGGAATGGTCGAACATGATCCACATTACGCTGCTGGAACGTTTCGCGCAGTCGGACTGGCTGCAGGCCTGGTCGGAAGACAAGCCTTTCGACAATGTCTTCCTGGTTCGCAAGCCCGGCATGCTGCGCAGCGCGTTCACGATCGACGCGCAAGGACAGGAAACGGGCTTCCTGTCCGACGAGGAGCGGCAACGGCTGCAGCAACAGCGCGAGTATTTTGTCGGCAGCGACGCGGTCATGCGCCACGTCCGTGATCCCGTCGCGGCCTGGGAGGCTATGCTCGGCATCAACGACGGCGGCATGCAGCGGCTGGCGGACTACCTGCGCGCGGTCTGCAAGCTGCAGGCGAAATGGGACCGCATCGGCGAGCAGGTCGTCGCCGTCCGGAAGGAGATCGGCGAACACCGGCTGCTGCCGTATTTCCAGAGCGAGGGCGCCGGCGAGGTCGAGCGGAAACGGCAGAGCGCCGAGCGTCTGTATCAGGCGGTCGTGAACGCGCCCGACGGTTTCGGCGAACTGCTATACCGCCTGCAGCCGGATGGCGAATTGCTGCGTCGGCTCTACCTCGCGGCCGAGAACGGCGCGAGCGAGGAGGCCAGCAGTTCCGACGCGAAGCCCACCCCGGCCCGCAAGACGCTGATCAACCTGCCACTGAAGAAGACGAACGAGCCGACCGCGACGGTCGAGCAGGGCGGACGGGCCGAGCGCTTCGCGAAGGCGGCGGTGTCGGTCTGGATACGCCAGTTGCGCGGCCTGCCGGATGCCGTCGAGCTGATGAATTATCTGGAATTGCCGGCGGAGGCCGCGCGCATCGTCACCGATGAACTGGTCACCGGCCTGGACCGCCACCAGCTGGAGCAGAAACTGGTCGCGGCCTTAAAGCCGCTCGAGGACATGCGCGGTACGACCCGGATCGGCATCGTCGACCAGCAGGTCATGGTCGTCCGGCAATTGCTGGGTGAGTTCGTCGACCGGCTCGGTACCGCCGAGCTGCCGGTCGGGCAGCGGCCCGAATCACCGCTCGGCGGCCGGCGCGTATTCGAACCGCCCGCGCCCATTCCGTCGGGCAGCCTGCCCGAACTGCCGGACGAGGAACTGAGTTATTCCGGGGCGTACATCATGGACTGGCTGGAAGCCTTCACGTCGCTCGCGATCGGCAATGCCGGACACCGCGCCGGTCGTGAGATCACGCCGGAGCAGAATGTGCGCCTCGGCGAGATCCTTGCGACGATGGGCGGGCCGGGTAGCGGCTGAGACCAGCAGCCGTGGCGATCAAATGTGAGTTGAGGAACGATGCCGCGCGCGGTCCGGGCTACGGCGTGATCCGCATCGCCGGGCTGCCGGTGGGCACCGTGCCCGCGGTGTTCTGCCTCGAACGCAATCAGGACGCGCTGCCCTATCTTGGGCCGGGTGGTCGCTGGCAGGCGCAGGAGGCCTGGCATCCGGTCGCGAGCGCCGAGCCTACCGGCGAGACGGCGGTCGAATTGCCGGTCGGACCCGAGATCGTCGATGCGCTGGTCGAGCAGCCGCAGCATGTGATGTGCCGCTTGTCGGTCGATTGCGGTGGGGGCCCGCAGGCTGGTGCCCTGAAGCTGCAGCGGCCCTTGCTCAGTTCCAGGGCGCAAGGTTTCGTGGCTGCCTCTGTTGCGGTCGAAGCGCCGGCACCCGAGCCCGAGCCGGAAGACTTTGTTGACGAGTCGCCGGACGAGATCCTAGTCGTGCCGCTGGCCGAGCCAGTGCCACCGGTGCAGGACCGCAGCCGGTGGCGCATCGTGTTGTGGATCGCGATCCCCTTGTTGCTGCTCGCGGCCGTCGGCGGCTGGTTGTGGTGGGATTGCCGCGTGCCCGGATTGCCCGGTCCGCACTGCGCGCCCGGGGCGGCGCCCGAGATGGCAGTCACGCCACCGGCCGAGACCTTGCCGCGAAATTGCGGCGGTCTCGACGGCGAGGCCTGCCTGGCCCTTGCAGTCCGCGCGACCGAAAGCGGTCAACTCGATCAGGCTCGGCAGTTGCTGCAGGAAGCCGGCAGTCTCGGGGCCGTCAAGGCTTATGTCCGGCTCGCGCAAATGTACGATCCAGGGACATGGGTGGCCGATCGGAGTCCGGTCGCACAACCCGACTGGGAAACGGCGGCGTACTGGTATGACGAGGCGGCGCGGTCCGGGGACGACGAGGGCAAGCCGGGCGCCGGGCGTCTGTATTGCGCCAACGCGAGCGATCCCGCGTTCCTGAGCCATGGCGCCGAGTTGCTGCGGCAGGCGGTCGCCGCCGCGCCGGGCGATGCGGGTCTGGCTGAGGCCCTGAAGAATTGCGAGGAGCGGCTCAAGTGAAACTACAACGTCGATGGGTCGTGTGCATGGTGCTGGTGCTGCTTGCAGCCACAAGTCAGTATGCGGCACCGCCGGCCGCCGCCGCCGAACCCTTGCTGCTGCCGGGCAAGAAAACCTTGTACGAACGGGTGCTGACCCGGCCTGGTGCGAAGCTCGTCGCCAGTCCCGGCGCCGCGGATGGTAAGCCCGTCGTGGCGCTGTCCCGGTTCTACGTCTATGAGCGTCAGGACGCCGGCGGCAAACAATGGGTGAAAGTCGGCGGCAGCAGCCGCGGCAACACCGACGGTTGGCTGGATGCGGCGCAGACCATTCCGTGGAAGCAGCAACTGACGCTGGCCTTCACGAATCCGGCCAACCGGTCGCGCGCCTTGCTGTTCGACAGCCATGACAGCGTCATGGGGCTGCTGAAAGCGCCCGATGCCGGCGCGAAGGCCGCGGAGCTTCTGAAGTCGGTCGAGTCGGGCAAGGCCGATCCGCGCGTGGTGTCGGTCGAGCCCAAGGAATACGTCGATCTGTCGAAGAAGTTCTATCTGCTGCCGATCCTGCAGGCCGAGGCCTTGAGCGCCCCGGCGAACGTTCGGGTGTTACAGGTCGCCTCGGTGACCGCGAAACCCGGCGATGCCTCCCCGGCCGAGGCGCAGAAACGGCAACAGGAAACGCCCGCGGTCATCCGCAGCTTCAGCGCCGCGGTCGTGTTCGTCATCGACACGACGATCTCGATGGGCCCTTACATCGATCGGACCCGCGACGCGGTGCGCCGGATTTCCGCGAAGATCGAAAAGGCGGGACTCGGCGATCAGGTCAAGTTCGGGCTGATCGGCTTCCGGTCCAGCACCAAGGCCGTGCCCGGTCTGGAATACGTCAGCAAGGTGTACGCGAATCCCGGCGAGGTGAAGTCCGGCAAGGATTTCATGGACAAGGTCGCCGGTGTCAGTGCGGCCACGGTTTCCAGCGCCCGTTTCGAAGAGGATGCCTACGCCGGGGTCATGGAGGCGCTGCGGCAAGTCCACTGGAACGACTTCGGCGGCCGCTACGTGCTCCTGATCACCGATGCCGGTGCCATCGAAGGCGGGGATGAGTTGTCGGAGACGAAACTCGGCGCCGAGCAGGTCCGGATCGAGGCGGCGCAACTCGGCGTCGCGGTGCTCGGCCTGCACCTGAAGACGCCCGCCGGCAAGGCCAATCATGCCCGCGCGGAAAAGCAGTACCGGACCCTGACGCAGCATCCGCAGGCGCGCCGGCCGCTGTACTACCCGATCGAGTCGGGTACCGTCGAGCGCTTTGGCCGTCAGGTCGATACGCTGGCTGACACGGTCGTGCAGATGGTGCAGGGCGCCTCTCGCGGTGAGCTGGTGGCCGGCAGCGCCCAGTCGGTCCAGGGTGGCAAGCCCAAGGAAGCCGACGAGCAGATCAAGACCGACGCGCTGGCGGTCGGCCATGCGATGCAGCTCGCCTATCTGGGCCAGCAGAAGGGCACCCAGGTGCCGGATCTGTTCACGGCGTGGCTGTCCGATCGCGACTTCGCCCACCCGGAACTCGCGACGGTCGATGTCCGTGTGCTGCTGACCAAGAACGAGCTCAGCAATCTGAGCGAGGCGATTAAGCTGATCCTCGACAAGGGAGAGGAATCGCAGCGCAACGACACCGCCGATTTCTTCAACCTGCTGCGTTCCTCCGCGGCGCATATCGTGCGCGACCCGGCGAAGCTGAACGATCCGAAGGCTAAGAATCTCGCCGATCTGGGGCTGCTCGGCGAATATCTGGACGATCTGCCCTACAAGAGTCGGGTGATGAACCTCACCGCCGACGAGTGGGAAACCTGGAGCGCCAGCGCGCGCCAGCAGGAGGACTTCCTCGACGGGCTGCGGCGCAAGCTGCGCCACTATCAGCTCTATCACGACGACGCCGACCGCTGGATCATGCTGGACGGCTCCAGCGATCCGGGCGAGGCGGTCTATCCGGTGCCGATCGACGCCCTGCCGTGACCGCCGGGCTGCCGCTCTCGGATCGTGACGTTTCACCGCCTTCCGGTTGCCGGAGCGGAGCGGGCCGCCGGGACACGCCGTCAAGTCGTCCCCTCACCGTGAAAACGCCGTGTAGGCTGGATAAGGCGCAACGCGCCGCATCCGGCAACAGTGCTCGCCGGATGCGCTGCGCCCTTCGACTCCGCTCAGGGCACGCTTATCCGGCCTACCGGTTGTCATGTTCGGGGGTGCCGCTTGCGGCATGGGCGGTTAGGCTCGGCTGCGGGCTCACTCGCGCCGACGGTCCTGTCGTCCCGCTCCGATCCCGCCGCCCCGCGTGCGGGGCGGTGAAGGGCTGATGCTGCATCTGGCCGGAGTCGAGCGACAGCGCGGCAGCGGTCCCGGCGCATTCACGCTGCGCATCGAGCATTTCTCGCTGAGCGCTGGCGCCTGCGTGGCCGTCACCGGAGCCAGCGGATCCGGCAAGAGCACCTTCCTCGATTTGCTGGGCCTGGTGCTGCGTCCAGACCGGGCAGACGTGTTCGAATTCCGTGGCCGCGACGCGACGCGCTGCGACCTCGCGGACTGGTGGCGGCGTGGCGCGGATGGCGAACTGTCGGCGTTGCGCGCCAGCGAAATCGGTTACGTGCTGCAAACCGGCGGTCTGCTGCCCTTCCTGAATGTCGCGCAGAACATCCGGGTGTCGCTGCAGTTGCTGAGACTGGGCGAGGACGGTTTCGCCGCCGAGCTGATGGGGTGGCTCGCGATCGAGCGGCTGGCGGCTAAGATGCCGCATCAGCTGTCGGTCGGGGAGCGCCAGCGCGTTGCGATCGCGCGGGCCTTCGCGCATCGGCCGCGCCTGGTGCTGGCGGATGAGCCGACCGCTGCGCTGGACCCGCCGCAGGCGCTGCGGGTGTGCCAGCGGATGGTGGAACTAGCCGCGACGCTCGGCATCGCGCTGGTCATGGTCTCGCACGATTGGGGACTCGTGCGCACGCTGGGGCTACCGGAAGCCGTGGTCGAGCCGGACGAGACGCCGGGACACAGCGGCAGTCGCCTGGCCTATGTGCCGCCGACTGGTCTGGACACGTTGCCGGTGGCGCTGGGTGCTGCGACCGCACCGGCCTCGCTCGCGGGTTCCGGTTCCGAACCCCCGAATGGCTGATCCCTTGGTACGTTCACCGACTTTCGGCCGGCAACTGCGGTGTACCGTCGCCTGGGCCTGGTACGATTGCCGGTTCGAGTGGCGCGTCACGCTGTGTCTGGCGCTGGCCGTGGCCGCGGTGCTGGCGCCGCTGCTGGTGCTGTTCGGGCTCAAGTCGGGCATCGTCGGCACGCTGACTGAGCGCCTGCAGTCGGACCCGCACGCCCGCGAGATCGTCTGGAAGTTCAATGGCCCGCTCGATGCGGCCTGGGTCGATGCGCTCGCGCAGCGTCCCGAGGTGGGCTTTCTGGTACCGAGCACGCGGTCGCTCGCCGCGACCGTGGACTTGCAAGGGCCCGGCGAAGCACTGCAGGACATCGACCTGTCGCCGACTGCGCCCGGAGATCCGCTGCTCGGCAGCGGGCAACCGGTGCCGACCGGGTTCAGCGAGGCCGCGCTGAGCCATGAAGCGGCCCGCCGCCTCGGGGTAAAGGCGGGCGATACGGTGGAGGCTGTCATCGCCCGCGTCTACCGTCAGCAGCGCCAGACACTGCGATTTCCGCTGCGCGTGGTCGCGGTACTGGACGAATCCGTATTCGCCGGCAAGATGGTACTCGCGCCGCTGGCTTTGCTCGAAGCCTGCGAAGCGTATCGCGACGGTTTAGCGGTGCCCGAACTCGGCGCGGTCGACGGCGCCACGGGTCCACGTGCCCGGCCGCCGCATGCGCGGCTGCGCTTATACGCACGCACCCTCGACGACGTGCGGGGTCTGGCGCAGGAACTGAGCGCGGCCGGTTTCGAGGTCACGACCCGCGGCCGGGAGATCGAACTGGTCGAGCAGATCGATCATGCCTTGAGTTTCCTGTTCCGGCTGATCGCCGCAGTCGGTGTGACCGGCTGCCTGCTGTCGCTGGCCGCGAGCCTGTGGGCCAACGTGATCCGGAAGCGGAGAGAACTCGCACTGCTACGCCTGATCGGCGTCCGCGAGCGGGTGCTGACCGTTTTCCCGGCGGTGCAGGCGCTGCTGATCGCCAGCGGCGGTTCGCTGCTCGCGTTCGGTATCTATGCCGTATCGGCCGAACTCATCAACCGCACATTCCAGATCGACCTCGGCCGCGACGAATTCGTCTGCCGTCTCGCCAGGCTCGATGGTCTGATGGCTGTATTACTGACCCAGTTACTGGCCGTGGCGGCGTCGATGATCGGCGCCATCGCCGTCGCGCGGGTCGATCCGGCGGATGGGTTGAGGGAGGGGTGATGGTGGGGGTGTGCTGCGGATAGAAAAACATCATTTGCCGACCAACCGCAACCCTCGATCGCATCTTTCGAGAGGTGTGGTATGTTTTCGGTGTATCGCCTTTGGGGGCAAGTCTATGTTGATCTTGCGCGATGACTTCTGTGGGGCAGGGTTCTTATCGGGGAACCTTACGGCACCGCCGGTGAGCTTTGTCGTTAGGCTTCACCAAGCCCACCATCGCGCTGCATTCACATCCACCATGACGGCGGGACCCTTTGCATGAAGGCTGATATCTCTTCGCAGCTCACTACCGACACGTCTTACTTTAGTCAGCTCGTAGCGGATATTAAGAAGGGCGAGGTCAAGATTCCGCAGTTCCAGCGAAAATTCGTCTGGAAGGATGACCAAGCACTTGATCTCTTGGACTCGGTAGCGAACGGATATCCGATTGGGAGCATTCTTCTTTGGAAGACGAAAGACAAGCTCCACGCGGCGCGAGACATCGGCATCTTTCAACTGCCAAAGACGGACGACTTAACTCCGACCAACTACGTTCTTGATGGTCAGCAGCGGTTAACGGTTATCTACTCGTGCCTGGGAGCGCCGGAGGAAGCCCCGGGATACAAGGCGGGATACGACCTTTCCGAGGACGCATTTGTTGAGATAAAGGGCGGCGCGGCCAAGCCAGACGTCTTTCCACTGCGGAAGCTTTTCAACACCACGAGCCTGTTGAACTTCCGTACCTCACTGCTAACGCTTCCGAACGCGCCCCTACTTCAGAAGAGGCTTGATGATCTGATCGCCGCCTTCACTCAGTACAAGCTACCTGTAGTCACGCTGAAGGACCTCACCATCGACGAGGTTTGCCCAATTTTCGAGCGCATCAATAGTTCCGGTACACGACTGTCAACTTACGACCTCATGGTGGCGGCGACATGGGCCGAGGACTTCGATCTCAACGAGAAAGTCAGTGCGATCCTCGCGTCCATTGAAGCCAAAGGCTATGGAGAGACAGAGCGGTCAACAATTCTCAAGTCGGTGTCTGCCGTCCAGCTGGGCTCTATTCAGGACAAGGCCCTACGGGAACTTCGCAAGCTCAGCACCGCAGAGATCGACGCTGTCGCCTCGAAAACCGAGGCAGCCCTCCAGCGCGCCGTCGACTCGCTGAGCACGCAGTTCAAAATCCACAGCTGGGACTTCTTGTCGTATGAAGCGGTGCTCATCATCGCGACCTACCTTTTCCGCGAGACTAAACACCTCTCTGCAGAGCAGTCAGCTCGCTTGCGGCAATGGTTCTGGCGCGCATCATTTGGCGAACGGTACAAGGTTGGGGGAGAGAACTTTGTATCTAAGGACCTGGAGAACGTTGCAGGCTATATCCTCGGTGGCAAAGGCGATCCTGAGCAGTTTGGCTCCGTCCCGCAACCCGGGGAATGGGGCAAGACACAGTTCAAGAGCAACGTATCCCGTTCTCGAGCCTTCATCCTTGCGCTCGCTGCAGCTGCGCCGCGGAATCTCACAAACGGAATGAATGTGGATGTCCAGTATGCTCTTTCATCCTACAACAAGAAGGAGTACCACCACGTCTATCCGCGCGCCTATCTCAAGGCCATCGGCGAAGGCGACTCATCCAACGTCCTTGGCAACATCGTGATGCTCACGTCGGCATCCAACAAGACGATCTCGGACAAACCTCCTTCCAAGTACGTACCACCCCTCTACGCATCATTGGGCGCAAACTGTGATGCCGTCTTCGCGTCGAACCTTCTTCCGGTGCCCTCTGTCTTCGACTACGGGAAAGCGACGTACATGGAGTTTCTCGCAGAGCGCGGAAAGCTCCTAACCGCCCACGTCACCAAACTCATTCTCGGCTGAAAAGAAAAAACGTGACAGACCAAGGAAAAAGGGGCCAGGCTCACATTTAAGAAAAAAAGGGGGGCAGACCACGATTTTCTTGTGGGGGGAAAGGTCAGATTCCTTCTCTCGTTCAGGGGATATTGAGGCCATAGCGGGTTGACGTGCCAGGATTGTTACCGTCGGGCAGCCGAAGAAATCGCAAGATGATCCGGAAAAGTAACCTGATCCTTTTTCCGTTGGAAAATAGCGGGAAAATAGGGGACAGACCACGGTTTTCTTGTGGGTAGGACTGCGGAAAAGGGAGGGGCGGCGCAGATTCAGCGATTAGGGAAAGGCGGGGGTCAGTTCTTGACTTTGCACATAGAACACGTCTTGCGGTCCTTTCGCATTCCCTGCCGCGATTTCTTCTGTATCTCTGAAATAGAGGCACAAGGGGCCAGACTCATTGTTCGGCGATTACGTTTCCGATTCGCGGAGCATGGCGCTGACAGCCGCTTCCAATGGCTCGAGCTGCTGCTTGATCACGCGGTCCACGGTAGCCGGGTCAATGTGACCTAAGTAGTCGTGCACGTGGATGTTGCGAAAACCACTGATTTGCTTCCAGGGGATTGCCGGGAAGCGCTGCTTCACGGCCTCCGGCAGTTGCTGGGTCGCTTCCGAGAGGGTTTGTAGGTTGCGCAGGGCGGCATCGTAGAGCACTTCGTCCTGCGAGAGATCGCCGCGGGATTCGATGCGGCGGATCCTGGCGATCGTGTCAACGATGTGCTCGGCGTAAGCCTGCCAGCGTTTGGTCACAGATCGATTGCCTCCGCCAGCACCTGGGGTCGCAGGTGGCGGTTCAATTCATGTTCCGGGATCAACTCGACGCGACGACCGGTCAGGGTCCCCAGTCGCTCGGCCAACGGCAGGCGCTGCCCGAAAAGATCATATCCAGGAGAAAAGTCGACCAGGAAGTCGACATCACTGTCGGGACGCTCCTCGCCGCAAGCGACCGAGCCGAACACGCGAATGCGGCGGCGCGCCCCAAAATTCCCGAGCCAAGTCGTGGATGGCTTCGCGTTGGGCGCGGAGGCGATCGAGCACAGTGGACATGAGAACTCCCTGGGGCAGCAGGACCGTGCACGGAAAACGTGCCCTTAGAAATCCGGGGTGAGTTGTGGCTTGGCAATGACGCGTACTTTTGTGGCGTAAAAAGGGGCCAAGCTCACCTTTCGCGTGACCTGTGCCATGTTCCACGCATGCCACGCCGTACGCGCATTCATCTGGCAGGCCTGCCGCTGCAGCTGGTGCAACGGGGCCACAAACGGGACGCCTGCTTTTTCGGCGACGATGACCGTGGGGCGGACCGGCACTTTTTCTAGCCGCAGGCCGCGAAAAGCGTTACCTCCCGCGCGGGGGCTGAATTCTCCAGAAGTCCTCCTCAGCGGAATGTCTAGGCCGCAGAAGATTCTTGGGCTTCGATCTGACCCTCCCGTTGCGTGCGACCTCAATCGTAGTGCGTCCATAGCCGCAGGATTTTTACGATGCGATCGGGTTCTATCACCTGATAAACGATCCGGTGTTGTATGTTGATGCGCCGTGAGTATGCACCCGTAAGATCGCCTACGAGCTTTTCGTAGGGGGGTGGATTCTGGAATGGATTCCGTCCAATGAGTTCCAGCAGTTCCGAGGCTTTGGCCTTCAAACCCGAAGCGGCAAGTTTCTTCGCATCCTTCTGGGCCTGTTTCGTATATACCAGTGACCAGGTCACCAATCCAGCTCTTTCGCGCATGCTTCGGGAGGGGTTGCCATACCCTCCTTGATTGATTCCCTCATTCCTGGCGTTGACAGCAGGTACAAGGTTTCGGATATGGCATTCCAATCTTCTTCCGAAACGAGTACCGCGTTGCCGCGCTTCCCGGTGATTACAATAGGCTGGTGCGTAGTCGTTGTCTCGTCGATCAGGCTGTAGAGCTTCGCTCGGGCCTCAGTTGCATTGAGAACAGTCATGTCTGGTACCTCCATGGAAAGCGTACGCTTTCCCGCGCGTCCAGGCAACACCAGCGGTTCTTGAAATAAATGGAGAGTAAATGTGCGGCCGGCCACGATTTGCTTGTCGGCAGGACTGCGGGAAAAGATGGCCGGGCTCACATTCTTCGTGACGTGTGCTGTGTTCCCCGCATGCCACGCCGGACGCGCATTCACCTCGCAGGCCTGCCGCGGCATCGGGTGCAACGGGGCCACAATCGGGAAGCCTGCTTCTTTTGCGACGATGACCGCCGGGCGTACCTGAACTGGCTGGGGGAAGAACTGTTGGGCACGGGCTGTGCCCTGCATGCGTATGTGTTGATGACCAACCATGTGCACCTGTTGCTGACGCCACCCGAGGCGGATGCGGTGCCGAAGCTAATGATCTCGCTGGGTCGTCGCTACGTGCAGTACATCAACCGCAGCTATCGGCGGGCCGGAACGCTGTGGGACAGTCGCTACAAGTCGTCGTTGGTCGTTGGTCGATGCCGACGGCTCTTGTTGTGTTGCCAGCGGTACATCGAACTCAATCCCGTGCGGGCTGGCATGATAAGCCAGCCGGGCGCGTACTTCTGGAGCAGCTTTCGCTGTCACGCCGAGGGACAGGCCGACCCTCTCGTGACGCCACACGCGGTCTACCAGGCGCTGGGTTCGGATGAGCCCAGCCGCCAGCAGGCTTACCGCGGCTTATTCCAGCTTCACTTCGATCCGGAGGCTCTGGCTGCGATCCGCCTCGGGGTGCAGCAGAGTCAGCCGGTAGGCAACCCGCGTTTCCTGGACACGATCGAGCGGATGACGGGCCAGCGACGGGGGCCGAAGCCACGCGGCCGTCCGCGCAAACCAATGCCGCCCGAGGGTTAATCGAGCCTGGCACCTTTTCCCCTTTTCCCTAGCCCGCGGTTAATGGGAACGGCCGGGAAGGGGTGGGAGCTAACGTTGTCGCGGTCACATTTCGCGAGGGGTGTGATATGGTCGGGTCACACGACCTGGCGTGAACGTTCATGGTGCTGACCTATTGCGGGGTAGCGTTGACGCAATCGAGCACCGTACCGGCTTTTCCCTGCATCCGCTGACGGTTTTCGTTCCTGGCACCTTTCCGAACTTCTGCGGGCAATGTGTACGTTGAGGACTATCATCGACCCGAGCGCACCCACGATGAATTATCGCGAAAGAATCACTATTGAGACCGGCAAGCGTGGAGGCAAGCCCTGCATTCGCGGTTTGCGTATCTCGGCGTACGACGTGCTGGAGCAACTCGCATCTGGACTAACACCGGAACAGATTATCGAGGACTTTCCAGAACTGGAAGCCGATGATATTCAGGCCACACTTGCGTTCGCGGCAGACCGCGAGCAGAGGGCACTTGCTTTGTCCGCGTGATGAAGCTGCTGCTCGACGAAAATCCGTCACGTTGAATCGTACCCTTCTCGCAACCTGATTACAGTGGGAGCACGCAGGTCGCGCTCATTGGGATGGAACAGGCGGATGATCAAGAGATCTGGTCGTATGCCCGGGACAGTGATTTCGTCATCGTCACCAAGGCTGCCGACTTCTAGGGCCTGAGTTTGTTGCATCGGGTGCCACCGAGGGTTATTTGGCCAAAAGTTGGCAACTGCAACAAGGCTGAAGTAACCCGCTTGCTATTGGAAAACGGCCACTGGATCGTGTTGCTACTCAGGCAAGAGCAGACGACGTCTCTAGAGCTTTACGATGATCTGGGATGACAAGCCTGGGGACGTTTCGCCAAGCGCGGTAGGTCGAGTAACCGATGCTGGCTGTGGAGGAATTGGTGTCCGGCCCCATTTTTCCGCCGTCGTAAAACACCACAGGAAGGTGACGTATCGGCTACTAGAACCGGTCCCGGAGTTGTCGTGCGGCGATAGTACGAGCGGCAATTTGATCGTGCAGGGCGATAACCTGGATGCGTTGAAAGCTCTGTTGCGACGCTGCGCCGGGCAGGTAAAGTGCATCTATATCGACCCGCCCTATAACACCGGCAACGAAGGCCGAGTGTACAACGACAATGTGAACAGCCCAGAGATCCGCAAGTGGCTGGGCGAAGTCGTTGGCAGGGAAGGGGAAACGCTCGACAGGCACGGCCGCTGGCTGTGCATGCTGTATCCCCCAGTTGGTGCCGTCGGGTAAACAGGTCCTATTTATCCGACTCCATCTCTGGAGTTTAAAAAACCATATGTTTCATAATTTTTATTAAATTAAACCAAAATGAACACGGATCCAGGGAGCACCCAATCTGATGTGATAATCGTTGAGCGCGGGAGCCTTCGCTCGACAATCTACCTGTGGATTGGTACAACGGTGGCGTGGCTAGCCCTAACGCTAGATAATCCAGAATTCGCGACGCTTTTCGACTCAAATTGGCCATTAGCTTGTGTTATATATTCTGGGTTTCTTGCCGTCATGTCCTTCATTGGCTACAGCAGTCGCCCACGCTTATTTATAATGCCACGCGGCTTTGCAGTCGACTACTTTCCTGTGGGTAAAAAACGTCGCCGACAGGCGTGTGCTAGGAATTGGGAGGAGATTGATGGTGAGTTCTATGTCTCGTCTATAATCTTTTTTTCGTTTGTTTGTTATAAGTTAAAGCCAGAATTCAAACCTCGATTCATTAAGAATACGAAACATTCTCCTGGATTCGATGAAATCATACCTCGCGGCTTAGCCTTGCCACCGGAAAAGGTGGCGGAGTTACTTAATTTCAACATGCAGCGCTACCGACAATTAGTCGGATAGGTGATTGATCTATCGTAAGCGCTCCACAAACCCCAGGCTGTCGGTTGGGGATCAGGTCGTGATCAAATCCGCGGGTGGGCAAGGCCAGGGGAGCAGGGCTTCGAAGTATTCGGCGGTGGTGGCGGTGGGCAAGCGGCGCAACACATGGCGCAGCCACAGGTACGGTTCGAGGCCGTTGGCTTTGGCGGTTTCGACCAGAGAGTAGATCAGTGCGCTGGCGTGGGCGCCGGCCGGGGTGGAATGGCACCGACACCCGGAATCGTGGTGAACTGCTGGTAGTCAGGCTGCGGCCTGACTACCTGTAACAACACCTCTTCCAGCAACGCCTGTTGATCTTGAATGGCCCGATAGACGAGGAGCGCGCTTTGCGCCGACAGCCGCTGGGCGGCACCCGGCACGTTCACCACGAAGTCCGCTTGCTTGAGCCGGCGCGTAGCGATCCGCTCGGCTGTCTGCCGCCAGATCTGGCTCTGCAGGCTGATCAGTTGTGCGCTCGCCGCATGCACCAACTGCATCCGGCGCCGTAACAGGTCCCGAATGGCGCGCTGCTCCTTCGGGTAGATGTGCCCGGTCGGCAAGATGCCCAACCGCATCAGGTGCGCCAGCCAATAGGCATCGTAACGGTCGTCCGTGTACTTCAACCCGGCATACTGCTGCACCGCAGTCGTGTTCACGAGTCGCATCGGATAGCCCGCCTCCTGCAGGCCGTCGACCAGCCAATACCAGTTGAAGGTCGATTCCACCGCCACCCCGACCAGTTCCGACCGATACGGGTCCAGTGTCTGCAACGTCAGCGCCACATCGTTCCCCCAACGCCGCTCCAAGATGCGTCGATCCTCGTCGTCGATCACCACCACCACGTGGTTGTTGGAATGCAGATCGATACCACAGTAAAGTGCCATGACGGCCTCCTCACGTCCTCTCTTTTGCCAGGTCAGTGGTACCGCTGACCCGAGGAGGCTGGCTAGAGGATTATCGGGTTACGTTTTTATAGCCTTCGGCCGAAGTCACGGCAAAAAGAAACGGCGGGATTCCCTACTCCGAAGAAGGGGGTCGAGCAGGGAGCGCAAGCGGTGCATCATGGTGCTGAAGAGCTGCGCCCCCTGGCCGTCATACCCCGTATCGCCCTCTTTTATTCGGCGTTTCTGACTGGGATCATCCCAATTTGGACCAGCCGCGCTGGACGGCGCTCCGAAAACCTGCATGGGATTGGTAGGCGAAGTAGCCAGCAGCCGTCAGTACGACTGCAATTATCAGCGCCGTATTCAGGTCGATGCCATGCTCTTCCGCCAGGTGGAATTTCAACTGGGCATCGTGTTTCTTGTCGCCTTCGATCAAGCTGGCGCGGGCAATGTAATCCCCAGGCTCGGTCAGGTTGATGGTGCGGGTAAACGTGCCGGTCACGAACTTCTCCGGCGGTTGATACATCACGCGGGCGCCCCCGACGGCCTTGGTGATTTCAAACTCCAGGGTCTTGTCCCTGAGCGCCTTATCCTCGAGGTCGAAAACCACCGCCACATTGCCGATCTCCGGGATCTCGGTGCAATAGGTTGCGCTACCGCTCAGTTGCGGCTGGTAGGCCGTGAAGGTCACCACATGGGAGTCCAGCAGAAGGCGACAGCCGCCCCCTGCCGCGGCACTCCCGCCTTCACCCCCGCCATCGGCCAGGACGATACTGTTGCCGAGCAGGGTCATCAGGAATACGGCCAGCATGATCGGGGGCCGTTGCATTGAGATCAGCGTTCGCATGGGAACTTCCTAGCCCGGTGGCTGTAGAGGTAAGAAAACGCGGTCCTGCACCGTGTTCTGGTTCAGGATCTCGGAGAATAACCACAGTGTTACCGGGGGTGAGAGTGAACCTAGATGGGACGTATGTCAAGCAAATGCTAATATTGAAAATACTAACGGGTCGGCGTGCTGGTTAGATCTGGCTCGTAACCGCATATCGATAATAAAAAGAACAGGGTACGGCACGCTACGTGGCAAACAGGAGCCACCGAAACTGAGCGCTCCAGTCTGCGCCGTCGGGAACCCAAAATAAGGAGGGGCAGGAAAAGAGGGTAAGTTAAACGAACTAAAAGGGGCCGGGTCCTAGTAAAGAGAAACGGATTTGGGTTACCTATTGGTAGTATTATGTCGGGTGGAAATAGCGGGTCAGGTTACTTTTCTGGTATCAGGCCGTGGCAAGACGATGTGCTCGGCGTAAGCCTGCCGGCGTCTGGTGGCAAGCGTTTCGTGCGCACGGTGCACGTTACAGCAAATGGTTCTTGGAGAAGTGCGGGGTCAGTTCCTGACTTTCCGTCTACGACACTTCGTGCTGCTCGTTCGCATTCCTTTCCGCGATTCGATCCGTGGGCGTTGGTGTTCGGCCCCGATGGTCCGCCTTCCGCTCACCGGTCCCAATGCCGCAGTGTTCGCGTCCGGAGTCGGCTCGGCACTTGATTGCCGGGCGGTCGCTCGCGATACTCGCTGTCGCGTGATGTTTACGCCGCTCCATCCGGTTCGTTGGAGATCACCATGCTTCACACGCCGCGACTCGGCGTCGCCTTGCTGCTCGCCGGTCTCTCGATCGCGCTGCCCAGCGCTGCCGCCGACTGGCCCAAGGAATATTTCAATCCGAACCCGGCCAAGGATGACGTAGTGCTGCCGCTGCCTTGTGGCGGCGCGATGGCATTCCGGAGGGTACTGATTCCGAACCAGGGGCCGCTGAACGACTACGGTATCGTCGTCGGCGGTAACGAGGACGCGGTCGATTACGCCGAGCATACGCGGCCGGCGCAGGTGGCTGGCAGCTTCGAGCAGGGATCCGCCGAGCGGTATTATCTGATCGGCAAATACGAAGTCAGCCGCGCGCAATACAGTGCCCTCGACCCGCAATGCACGCCGCCGGCCGACGAGCAGCGTCTGCCCCAGACGAAGGTCACCTGGTTCGAGGCGCTGGCCTATGCCGACCGCTACAACCAGTGGCTGTTGAAGAATGACGCCGACAAATTGCCGAAAGCCGACCAACAAGCGGGCTTTCTGCGGCTCCCGACCGAAGTGGAATGGGAGTTTGCGGCCCGCGGCGGTCTGGCGGTACCGGTGGCGCAGTTCCAGGAACGGACTTTCCCGATGACGGATGATCTCGTGCGCTATGTCTGGTTCGATGGCAGCGAGTCCGCCAACGGCAAGCCGCAGGCGATCGGTACGTTGCAGCCGAACCCGCTCGGCCTGCACGACGTGCTCGGGAACGTCGACGAGATGATGCTCGACCCGTACCGGCTGAACCGGCTCGACCGTCTGCACGGTCAGGCCGGAAGCGCAATCGTGCGGGGTGGCAATTACTTCACGCCTCGCGAGGAGATCCGCTCCGCGCAGCGGGTCGAAGTGCCGTTCTACGTCAAGGGGGAGCCGCGCCGGGCCGAGACGACCGGCTTCCGGCTCGTCGTCGTTGCACCGGTCGAGTCGTCGCGCGACCGGCTCAAGGCGATACGCGAGGCCTGGCAGAAACTGGGTACCGCAACCCCCCCGGAGAGCAAGCCAACCGTCTCGCCGGCGGTCGCCGCGCAGGCTCTGGAGAACCCGGTCGAGGAACTCGGCGCGTTGGCCGAGGCGACGCCCGATGAGAACATGAAGGCGCGGCTCAAGGGCGTGCAGAATCGCCTCAAAGTGGCAGTTCAGGAGCGCGACGATCAGCGCCGGCTGGCCGGCAAAGCCGCGCTTCGGCTGGGCGCGTTCCTGTGCCAGAAGATGGCGGCGGATGGACAGTGGGTGGACGCCAGTGGGGCGATCCTGAAACGCCGCGAGCAGGAGTTCGGCGCGGACGATGCGCGGACGAAATCCTACCGCGGGCAGTGGCAGCGCGATCAGGCAACGCTCAGGGACAATCTGCTTTATTATGCGGAGACGATTCTGGGGGCGGCGTCGATTTACGACGACGAGGTGCTGGCGAGCCAGTTCGGCGTGCTGAAGACCGAGCTGGAACTCAAGGGATACAAGGACCTGATCCGTTACGCTGACAGTTACTATCAGCAGTTGACGGGCTACCGCAAGAAGCCCGAAGTACGACAGACCCAGTGGCTGAGTCTTTGCAAAGCGATCCGAAAATAGCGCCCCGCATGCGGCGCCGTCCGGCCGTGCCGCTCGTCGAGGCCGGTGTGGGCGAGGTTAGCGGCCCTGCTGACGAGCGGCCCCACTCTGCGTTCGGCCGAGCGGTGGCGGCCCTGCTGATTCCGGCGATGCTGATTTCGGGCTGCGCGACGACGCGGCAGCCGACCGCCAATGCAACCCAGGACGAACGGCGCCTTGCTCAGCTGTCGGAAGCCTATAACGAGACACTGGCCGAGGGCTGCATCATCGGTGCGGCGGCCGGAGCCGGAATCGGTGCCGCCGCGTACTCGCGCGACCGCGGGCAAGGGGCCCTGATCGGCGGGCTGGCGGGCGCCTTGCTGGGCTGCCTTGCCGGGAACTATATGGCGAATCTGCAGAATGGTTATGCGACCGACGAGGACCGGCTCGACAAGGTGATCGCGGACCTGACCCAGGAGAACCAGACCTTGTCGGCGATGATTCCGATCGCGAGCCGGGTCGTGCTGGATAACCAGACGCGGATCGCCGAACTGGAAAAGGCCGTCGCGGCCGGTCGCATGACGCGCGTTCAGGCCGAGGCTCAGCTGCAGGACGTGGACGCCACGCGCGATCAGTTACAGGCAACCGTGACCAAGGCCAAGCAACGTCTCAACGACCAGAAACACGCGGTCGCGCTGGCCGCGCGCAACAGCCATCCGCAGCAGGTTGCGATCGCCAGTTCGGAGATCCAGAAAAAGGAGCAGCAGATCGTGACACTCGAGTCCGAACTCGACACGCTGACCAAGCTGCGCAGCGTATCGACCGTGGGGTAGCGGGGCCGTGATGCGGGGTCGAATACTGTGGATGCTGAAAGCGGCTTGCCTGGTCTTGTCGGGCTGCGCGACCACCGATTGCGATCCGGCGCACGGCGGGTTCATCCGCGGTATCGGCTGCGCGACCAGTGGCAGTTACGAGCAGCGCCAGCAGCAGAAGCAGGCGGATGTCACGCGGGTGCAGCAGACTCAGTCCGGGCTCAAGCGCGAATACGACACGCTGAATCGGCAGGGCGAACAGACCGGGGCGGAACGGCAGGCGCTCGAACAGGAGCTCGCCCAAGTGCAGGGTCAGATCGACGCGCTGAACGCCGAGCTGGCCCAATCCAACGCGGATACCGCACAGCTGCGCCAGAATCTCAAGAACCTACAGCATCAGTTGGATTTGTTGAAGGTGGACCGGATTTCGCCGAAACCCCAGGTCGACCAGCGGCGGGCCGCGTTGGACAAGCGCATCAAGGAACTGGAGCGTGAAGTCGACCTCGTGCGCAAGCGTTAGCGACCGGCAAGCGGAGTCCTGAGCATGAAACCAAGCAACGCGGTGGGTATGGGCTGCGATCGTCTTTGCGCGGGGTGGGGTGGTTCGCGCTCGGCGCCGCGAGTTGTATTCGGCCGCGCGCTGCTCGGGTTCCTGTTGACCCTGGGGCATGCCGCCAATGGCAATGCGCAGGATGCCAGCGAACTGCAGGCGCAGATCGAACGGCAGCGGGCCGAGAACCAGGCACTCAAGGACAAGATCGAGCAGTTCGAGCGGGTGCTGAAGACCGACATCTGCAAGAATCCCGATGCTGCCAAACTGCTCGACGAAGAGCCACCGGCCGCGCCGCCGCCCGAACCCGCAGCACCACCGGGCAAGTGAGTTCCGGCGCCGTTCACAGCGCTGAGTCGGGCCGGGATCATCGGTCCATCCACTCTGACGGAGGGTTTGCCCATGTCGTCCTCGTCCTTACTGCGCCCAGGGGTCGGGTTGTTGGGCCTGATGCTGTTGGGCTCGGTTCCTGCGTTCGCGAGCACTGCCATGAAACTGACTTCCACCGCTTTCGCCGATCACGCTGCCATTCCGGCTCGGCACACCTGCACCGGTAACGATGTGGCGCCCCCACTGGCGTGGGCCGATGTGCCGCCGGGTACGAAGAGCCTCGCGCTGATCGTCGATGACCCTGACGCGCCGGACCCGGCTGCGCCGAAGATGACCTGGGTGCACTGGGTGCTGTACAACCTGCCGCCGGATGCCAAAGGTCTGCCCGAAGGCGTCACTGCGACCACCTTGCCGGCAGGAACTCAAGAGGGCCTCAATGACTGGAAGCGCACCGGCTATGGCGGGCCGTGCCCGCCGATCGGGCGCCATCGCTATTTCCACAAGCTGTACGCGCTGGACATCGTGCTGCCCGACCTGAACCAGCCGACGAAGGCGCAACTCGAGCAGGCGATGCAGGGCCACATTCTCGGCGAGACCCAACTCATCGGGACCTATCAAAAGTAAGGAGCACGGGACGTGATACTGCAGGGACTGGGGAGCCCGGAAGGCTCCGAACGCGCCGCGGCAGCGGCCTGGCCGCTGATGGAGGCCTTGTACCCGATCTGCCGCAGCATCACGGGCGACGGGGTGCGCCGGACGCTGGATCTGCTCGAAGGCATGATTCCGCTGCAGCGGACCGAGGTCGCCAGCGGGACCGCGGTGTTCGACTGGGAGGTGCCGCCGGAGTGGAACATCCGGGAAGCGTACATCGAAGGCCCGGACGGTCGGCGCGTCGTCGATTTCCGCGACCACAGCCTGCATGTGCTGAATTATTCGGTACCGGTCGATTGCACCATGAGCCTGGAGGAGCTGCAGGCGCATCTTCATTCCCTGCCGGAACAACCCGACTGGATCCCGTATCGGACGTCCTACTACGACGCGCGCTGGGGATTCTGTCTGCGTCACCGTGACCGGGAAGCGCTGAAGCCGGGCAACTACCGGGTCGTCATCGATGCCGACCTGCAGCCGGGTCATCTGACCTATGCCGAATGCCTCGTGCCGGGCCAGACCGGTGAAGAGGTCATCGTCTACACCCATCTGTGCCACCCATCACTGGCCAACGACAACCTGACCGGACTTGCGGCCGCCGCGGCACTCGGGCGGGAACTGCTGAACGAAAAGCCGCGCTTGTCCTGGCGCTTTGTGTTTGGTCCCGGCACGATCGGTTCGCTGAGTTGGCTCGCGATGAATGAGGAGCATCTGGCGCGCGTTCGGGCAGGTTTCACGATCGGCCTGCTCGGCGATGCCGGTCCGCTGACCTACAAGCGCAGCCGCAGGGGAGGGCGCCTGCCCGACCGCGTCGCAGAATACGTGCTGCCGCGGATTGCGGACGATGCCCGCCTGTTCGACTTCGAACCCTACGGCTACGACGAACGTCAGTTCTGCTCGCCCGGCTTCGACCTGCCGTTCGGACGGCTGACCCGCTCGCGCAACGGCGAATATCCCGAGTACCACACCTCGGCCGACAACCTGGTGTTCATTCGCCCGGATCGCTTGGCCGGCTCGATCGCCGCGCTGGCGCGGATGTTCGCGGTCGTCGATGCAAACCGAGCGTTCCAGAACCTGAGTCCCAAGGGTGAACCGCGCCTTGGCAAACGCGGGCTCTACGGTCCGATGGGAGGCATGTCGCCAGCCGAGTTCCAATATGCGCTGCTGTGGATGCTGAGCCTATCCGACGGCGATCACGATCTGCTCGCGATCGCCCAGCGCTCGGGCCTGGCGTTCGAGACACTGGAACTGGCGGCGGGGCAGTTGGAGGGGGCTGGCCTGCTGCGGGCGCTGGGAGGGGGTTGAGCGTGGGCGTGAATTCTTTGTCGGATATCCAGTTTGATGGGCTTGAGGTAGATCTGAACAGAAGAGAATATCGGCCATAGCGGGGGACAGATCGTACTCCTGCACGCTTCCGAATGAACAAGTCGGCTCGAAAAATATCAGGAGCAACTGGTGTCAGTAGACTCTTCCTATTATGTCTATGCGTTGAAGGACCCACGTAATTCCCCAGCCTTGCCCTTCTACATCGGCAAGGGTACTGGCACCCGCTCCCATGATCATCTGGTAAAGCCAGACTCCACGCGCAAGGGGATCCGTATCCAAGAAATTCTTGCTTCAGGCGCCAATGTTCTTGTTTCTCGCTTAGTTGATTCGCTGACGAGCTATTGTCAAAAGTGGTGTTTAGGGCCGTGCTCGTGGGCTGAGTCAGGCGGCCAACACCTGCTGTTCCGGTGGGTCGTCAGTCACCGGGATACCATCTTCAAACACCACGCCGTGCAGTAAGTCCGGGATGCGTTCGGCGCCGCGAATACGCCGCCAGGATTTCGCCGCCTCCTCCATCAGTTTGAAGGCGAGGCCGAGGAACGTCGCTCGCGACAGGCAGTTCTTGGCGCGCGTGGTGCGGTGGCGGACCGTCGCGAA